>NZ_ASSJ01000058.1 GCF_000473895.1 Rubidibacter lacunae KORDI 51-2
ATCTAGTACTCCCTCAAGAGGAGTTTTTAGGGTCGAGGGTTTTCAGTTTCTGGCGCGCATCCTCCACCTGGAACTGCCCATCTACCCCCGGCTGACTCTCATTGCTAATTTCCGCCCAAACTTGCGTTTCCACTCTCGGCCGAACGCAGACGGGCGAGCGAAAAACGAGAATAAGCAGGTGTTCCCAGGCTGAGTGATTGATACAACTGCTTCAACCACGCTAGCTAGTTGGGAGATTTCCAAGATTTCATGAGAGGTGTCAGTCAGCCAGGGTCCCAGGACAAATGCTGCGAGCGAACAGTCACGCGGGCAAACACGTTTTATAGTCGAACCTCGAACTCAGGGTTTCTTCAGGTTGCAGTCTTAATATCCAAACCGAGGATTGCACGCAAGCAACCGAGTTGAGACAGCTATAGAGCGAAACGAGGCATCTTCATGGTGTTGGCAAGTTTGCGTAAAGTCAGTAATCCGCTCGTCCGCTTAGGGGCCGGATTCGGAACGGGGTTTGCGGCGGCGATGATGCTCGGCGCGATCGGCGTCGGATTCGCCAACCTAGAAGGCGATAAGCCCCACCGCAAGGTCGTGTATGCCGCGATCGCGGCGGGGGTGACCGGTGGGGCGATCGGCGTTGCCGTTGGCAGTGACGGTACTGCCGAAAAAAAAAGAACGTAGGACCTAAAGTTGAATTGGCTCCGGCCGCGGACGGCAGCGACACGTGGTCCGGCTGGCGCGACTTCGTCGTCGCATGCAAAGTTAAGGAAAGCGCAGAAATTACGTCCTTTTACCTCAAGCCCAAGGACGGGGGCAAACTTCCCGATTTCAAGCCCGGGCAGTTTCTAACCGTGAAGCTCTCCATACCCGATCTATCGCGACCGACGATCCGCACTTACTCATTGTCGGATTACGCACCGACTGCCGGTGCGGGCGACGAACGCCATCATCAGTACTACCGCCTGTCGATCAAGCGCGAGGGTCCGCCGAAAGGACAAGACGTCCCGCCCGGGCTGGCCTCTAACTTCATGCACGATCGCGTCGAAGAGGGGACGGTTATCCTGGCGAAGCCGCCGAGCGGTAAGTTCGTTATCGACCCGGAGGCAACGGTGCCGTTGGTGTTACTCAGCAATGGCGTCGGCATCACACCCATGCTGGCCATGGCTAAGGCCGCAACGCGTGCCAATCGCGATCGCCCCGTGTGGTTTTTGCACGGTGCCCGTAACGGCAACTATCACGCCTTCCACGGCGACGCGTTAGCGATCTCCGACGCGCCGAGCTACTGCGTGCGGTATCGCTACAGTCGTCCGCGTCTGGAAGACGAGGGCAAGTACGACAGCGAAGGCTACGTCGATGCCGAGTTCGTTAAGGCAACGGTTGGGACGCAGGATGCGGAGTTCTATATCTGCGGGTCGCCGTCGTTCATGCAATCTCTGCAGGACGGACTGAAAGACTGGGGCGTCCCCGAAAGTCGCGTGTTCTTCGAATCGTTCTCGAAGCCGAAGAAAGTTGCGGCCGACCCCGCTGCAGAAATCGACGGTTTGGCAGCCGAGGTAGTCTTTGCGAAGTCCGGGAAGACAGCCACCTGGACGCCCGCGGGCGGTACGCTGCTGGAGTTTGCTGAAGCCAATGGGGTTGATGCTGCCTCCAGCTGCCGCGGGGGGATCTGCTTGACGTGCATGTGCGCTCTCACATCTGGCGAGGTCGAATACCTCGAACCGCCCACGGGCGAACCGGACGAGGGGGCGGTCTTGGTTTGTATCTCCAAACCCAAAACGGATAAAGTCGTCCTCGACCTCTAGCGTCCTCTCTTCAACACTCCGCTTGCGCGATCGCCAGCTTTACCCCGCGATCGCAACTCGGTTTTGGTACGCATACCTCATTGGCAGACCGTTCGGTAGCGTTCTGGAAGGCGATCGCTTTCGCTGCGCCATAGAATCGAAGCGCAACGCACGAGCGGGTGCTCGGAGAGAGTCTGTCGGAATGTCTGTGGGAATATCAGCCGAGATCGGAACACTGCTGTCAGGCTATCAGCGCTTTGGCGTGCGCCTGGGGTTGGAACGGGTACAACGCTTATTGGCCGATTTGGGCTCGCCGCAGGCGCGAGTGCCGATGATTCACGTAGCAGGCACTAACGGTAAAGGGTCCGTCTGTGCTTATCTGTCCTCTGTGCTGAACGCGGCAGGGTACCGGGTCGGGCGGTACACCTCGCCGCATTTGATCGATTGGACCGAACGCATCTCTCTTAACGAGCGGGCAATCGCCCCCGACTACCTCCTGACCGTCATAAAATCCGTTTGCAAAGCTGCCGGTCGAGCGAGCGCCAGCGACAACGAAACTCCCACGCAGTTTGAAGTATTCACCGCAGCTGCTTGGATGTACTTTGCCGAGCAGTGCGTTGACGTTGCCATCATGGAAGTGGGGCTGGGCGGCCGCCTCGATGCCACCAACGTGAAAGCCGACCCGCTCGTCAGCGCGATCGTTTCGATCGGGCGCGATCACTGGCAGCGGCTCGGCCCTACCCTTGCCGACATTGCCCGCGAAAAAGCCGGGGTACTCAAACCAGGCTGCCCGGCCGCAATCGGTCCGTTGCCGCCTGCTGCCACACCCGCAATTGCCGATCGCATCCGAGAACTCGGCTGCCCGGTCACTTGGGTCGAGCCGGCGGTGCTTGTCTCGGGACCCGACCGCCGCGCGACCTACAACGGCATCGACTATTCGCTCCCGCTGCTCGGGAAGGTGCAACTGACCAATTCTGCCGTCGCGATCGCCACCCTCCAACTCCTGCAAGGTCGGGGTTGGTCTCTCGACTCCGATGCGATCGCACGGGGTCTGGCCGGCGCGCGCTGGCCCGGTCGCATCCAATGGACGGTGTGGCGCGATCGCCCGTTACTGCTCGATGGCGCTCACAACGCCGATGCCGCCCGCGTCCTGCGCGAGTATGTCGATACTCTGCCGCACCCCGTGCAGTGGACGATGGGCATGCTCAACACCAAAGACCACGCCGAGATTTTCGCCCACCTGCTGCGGCCGGGCGATCGCTTGTATCTCGTGCCCGTACCAGAGCATCAAAGTGCCGCGCCCGAGGAACTTGCCGCGATCGCCACGGGTATCTGTCCGCAACTCGCTAGCTGCTCGACTTACGACGACCTCGCACCCGCACTGGACGCCGCCGCACAAGCCGCTGGGGCGATCGGTCCGCGGCATCCGACGGTACTCTGCGGGTCGCTGTACCTGCTCGGGCACTTTTTTGCCCGTAATGCGACCGCTTACGGGCTCGGCCAGCTATCTCTCAACACCCCTCCTTGACGCAGCGTAGTGCAATTTTTAGCAATCGCAAACAAGTGCGAAACCGGTCGATCGTCATGGCGATCGCTGGCAACGGAAAATCGCAGACCCGAAGCGGCAGCACGACCGCAAGCAAAGTGCGCGAGTAGCGATCGCCGCGAGGTTGCCGGCTTGCTCCCGCTTCGAGCATCGGGGACTTTAGCTGAATTTAAGAGCAGCTGCCTCTTAGTCAAGCGGGTGCAGGTTCTAGCCCGGCCATTGCAATAGTTCCGCATGGTTGTTGATACTCTGGCTGCTGCACGGTCAATGTTATTGGCTGTGTTGATATTTGCGGCATCGAGGCGGGGATGCCTCTCGATGTCCCTACACTGACATACAGTGAAATATGGACATATTGTGAACCGAGGTAACGGAACTTTAATCTTAGTTGCAGCGGTTCTATGGGTTGGGATAACCGCGAAATGTAGAGTGCTAGCTTGTAAAACAATCAAAACGCGCGTCGCGATCGCTCGGGTGCAAATCGGCAGCTCCTTGTGTCGCGATCGCCCGTGATTAACAAACTTACAAGACAAACTCCCTCATGCACGACCCTAGCTCAGGACAGAACTTACTCGTTGCCACGGCTAGCGCCACGATCGGTGCTGGAGTCGTCACTTCATTTGCAGTCAGCCAAGGCCAACATCCACTCATGGCTCTGACCGTTGCCAGCATCGCCGTGGCGTTCGCGATCGCATGCAGCCGCGCGGGTATTGCCTAGCACATCGAGATCGGATCGAGCGACTGACGACGAAGCGGACGGGGTGACCCGTCCGCTTCGTGTTTCTAGCTCTGGCTGGCAACGCGACTCGGAGCGCTACATGGTCAGTGATGTTGCGTTGGCTTCGACGAGTTTCGCCAAATCCTGCAAAAAGGCAGCCGCGTGTGCGCCGTAGATGATGCGATGGTCGCAGGTCATGTTGACACTCATCTGGCGGCGGACGCCAAAGGTGCCGTCGTCCGTAGCAACCAGTTGCGGGCGCGATGCACCAACTGCCAAGATGCTACCGGTGCCGGGCGGCAAGATCGCATCGAAGCGATCGACGCCGAAGGTGCCCAAGTTCGAGAGCGAGAACGTTCCGCTGCTGTATTCCTCCGGCTGTAACTGCTTGGAGCGCGCCCGCGCCACGAGATCTTTCCAAGTGCGGGACAGCGTGTAGATATCTAGGCGATCGGCGTTTTGCAGCACGGGTGTAATCAGTCCGCCGCCCGGCATCGCTACTGCGACGGCAATGTTGATGCTACCGCTGTACTGCGTGCCCGTTTCGGTATATGCCGCGTTGACGATCGGGTGCTTTTGCAGCGTTACGGCAACCGCTTTAGCCAGAAGCGCTGTCATCGTCACGCCTTTCGGCTTGATCTGCTTGTAGAGCTTGTCGAGTTCGTCGGTGGTGAAGGTGTATCCGACGTGGAATGTCGGTACCTGCAAGCTGACCATCATGTTTCGTACGACGGCAGATTGCAGCGTGGTGAAGGGTTCGAGTTCGCCTGGAGTTGCCGGTGCTGGAGTCGGTGCGGGTGCAGAAGGCGGAGCAGCAACGGGTCCTGGCGTGGCGATCGCAGGCACCGCCGCCGGCGGTGCGGACTGACCCGCCGCCGCCTCAACATCACCAGCGATAATCCGACCGTGGGGACCGCTCCCCGCGATCGCGGCCAGGTCGACGCCGTATTCTTTGGCAAGCTTGCGCGCGCGCGGCGAGGCGATCGTCCGACCGTTACGCTGACTGGGCGCTGCTGCCGGTGCAGCAGGAGTTGCGACTGCTACGGCCGGAGCCGGCGCGGGCGGCGCGCTCGCGGCAGGTTCGGAAGCCGGGGCGGGCGTTGGCGTCGTCGGCGCCGTAGGAGCACTAGCCGCAGCACCGTTCGCTTGATGCTTGGCAGTCTCGATTTCTGCTTCGGTTTCGGCGATTAAGGCAAGCGCGGCACCGACGGGAGCTTCTTGCCCCGCATCGACCAAAATCGTTGCCAAATAACCTTCGTAGAAAGACTCCACATCCATGTCCGCTTTGTCTGATTCGACCACCAGGACAGTCTCGCCTTTCGCAACCTTGTCGCCGGGAGACTTCGACCAGGAGACAATCTTGCCTTCGGTCATGGTGGAGCTGAGAGCGGGCATGAAAACTTCGTGGATCATGATGCGGTCGTCCTGTCGCAAACAGTCGTAAAGTTGAACGGTACTCGAGTTAGCGGGACGCTCCCAGCGATTGGCAGTCGCATCCGATCGCGATCGCTAGCCGAGTGCGGTCCGTCAAGCCATCGTTCATTCTAGCCCGGCCGGGTCGCGCTCATACCCGTACCGGGAGCAGTTCGGGTTTGCAGTTTGACGCGATCGCGCTGCTCAAGCGTCGCCGCGAATCTCTTCAACAACCCCGTCGCGGATGACGATTTCAACTTGCATTTTGCGGACGAGATTATCGCCGGATTCGATACGAACGAAGCTGTCCATTTGCCCTTGCGCCACCTCTTTCCCGAGTTCGAGCAATTGCACTTGTTGCAGTTGTTGTAGCGCCTGATTCTTGCGTTCGATGGCTTCGCGCTGCTTGCGTTCGACTTGCGATTGTACGCTACGAATCTGCTGCGGGGTTTCGGGATTGGGAGGCGTGGTAGTTTGCTTTTGCAGCTCGGCGATCGCGCGCTGTCCTTGGGTTTCAAGCTGCTGTATTTGCGCTTCAATTTGGTCGATTTGCGCTTGAAGCTGTTGCTGGGCTTCGTCCTTCCAGCGCTGCGTCACGATAACTTTCAACGTTACCGGACGCTTGAGCAACAGGCTTTTCGGTTCGTTCATGGATGAGGCGCTCGACGGCGGCAGCGCACTAACTGGCAAACATCCCGTCAATGATATCGCGATAGCGCTCGTGCACGACCGGGCGCTTGATCTTGAGGGTTTGAGTCATCGTGCCGGATGCGGGCGAGAAAGGCTCCAAGAGCAACCGAAAAACGGTAATGCGATCGTCAATGCGGTAGCCGGGACGGTTTTGCACTTCCCGGTTGAGTTCCTGGCGGAAGAGCTCCTGCACGGGCTGGCTGTCGAGGTCGCCGCGATCACTCGTCTGCCCGGTGCTGACGGCATCGGCAGTTGGGAGCGTGAGGTCCGGCTGTTGGCTTTGTACCCACTGCTGCAACGCCTCGAGGTCGGGCACGATCAAAGCACCCAGCGCGCGTTGGTCTTGTCCGACGAGAACGATCTGATTTACGTACGTACTGCGGACGCAGGCATCTTCAATCGGCTGCGGTTCGATGTTCTCGCCGTTGGTCAAAACGATCGTGTCCTTGGCGCGGCCGGTCAGGATCAAATCGTCTTCAGCAGTTACCCAGCCGAGGTCGCCGGAATCGAACCAACCGTCGGCATCGATCGCTTTTGCCGTCGCGTCGGGGTTTTTGTAATAGCCCTGCATGACTTGCGGGCCGCGCAGCAGCACCAGACCGCGCTGTCCGGTCGCGACGGGCTGGCGGCTTTCTGGATCGACGATGCGAGCTTCAGTGCCGGGAATCGGACGACCGGCAGACCCGCGCAGGTTGCGACTGGGAATGCGGCCGTGAGTAATCGGAGCGGTTTCGGTGAGACCGTAGCCAACGAGAACCGGGATGCCGATCGCTTCGAAGAAGTCATCGATATGGCGCGCGAGGGAGCCGCCACCGCTGAGAAAGCTCTCGATGTTGCCACCGACACCTTGGCGAATCGTCCTGTAGACCAGGCGATCGCCGAGGGCGTGCAGCGGAGCGAGTAGCAGGGCTTGCAGGCAAGCCACGAGGCGAGCGAGCGGGCTGGGATTGGGCGGGTTGAGGGAGAGATTTTCGGCAATGCGCTTGGCGCGCACGTATCGCCCGGACAGGTCGAGGAACGTTTTGACCGCGCGTTGTTTGCTGGCTGGCTGCTCGCTTATCTGCTTCTGAATGCCATCGTAAATCGACTCCCACAGACGTGGCACGCCGACGATGTACTCCGGTTGCTGGGCTTGGATATCTTTTTTGAAGTGGCGCAGGCTCGTGTAAATCTGCGAGCAGCCGCGCGAGAATAGGAAATACTCGCAACTGCGTTCGTAGGAATGCCAGGTGGGCAAGATGCTGAGGGCGCGATCGCCCGGCTTCGGCTGGAGAATTGCTTCGACGACTTCAACTTGGTGCAGCAAGTTGCCGTGGGACAGCATTACCCCTTTGGGTTTGCCCGTGGTGCCGGAGGTGTAAATCAACGTCGCGAGGCGATCGCGTCCTTGGGCCGCGGGCTGCAGCGAGCGATCCTTGCCAGCTGCCATCAGCTCGGTAAAGTTCGAGCACTCCAATTGCTGCGTGGCGTCGGGAGATTCATCTGACAGCAATACGACGAAAGCGATCGGCAGGGTATCGAGCTCCGGGCGCAGTTTCTCTAGCGTTTTGCTGTCTTCGATGACGAGGGCGCTGCTATCGCTGTGTTCGAGGATATAGAGCAGTTCTTGGCGCTCGGCCTGGGACGATCGCACCACATCCACCCCGCCGGCCAGCATAATCCCTTGGTCGGCGACGAGCCAGCGCGGGCTGTTGTCGGCAATGAGCGCGACCTTGGCATCGGGTTGGAGACCGCGGGCTTGCAGCCCGGCGGCAAACTGACGAATTTGAGCGTTGACCTGCTCGTAGCTCAGCGTCACGACAGGCTGGGAATGCGGGTCGTGCAGCGCTGCCAGATTCCCGTATTGCCGCGCCATCAGCTCCCACATTGCCGGGAGCGACTCCAGGCTGGCGAAGTC
Source organism: Rubidibacter lacunae KORDI 51-2 (assembly GCF_000473895.1). Classification (NCBI taxonomy): domain Bacteria; kingdom Bacillati; phylum Cyanobacteriota; class Cyanophyceae; order Chroococcales; family Aphanothecaceae; genus Rubidibacter; species Rubidibacter lacunae. Next base: position 8,037 of record NZ_ASSJ01000058.1, read on the forward strand.
CTGCGCTTGTAAGGCACGCGATCGCGTATGCTTTCCCATCTTCAGCTCCATATCCCGCGGACGAACGACACTTTAACCTTACTTGCGTTGAATCCTACCGCTCGCTTTCAGCAGACAGAATCCCAGGCGTCAGCACTGGGCGATCGCCTCCTCGCAGTCGCTGGGGTCGGGCGTTCTCTGGGCAGCACGATATCTTGAAGGGAAGTACGCTTAATCATCAACCCTCCACGATTCTCGGGCACTGCTCGCCGGCATGACGCAAACGATCGCAACCGAACTCCAACTAGAAGTGGCGCGGCGTCGCAACTTCGCCATCATCTCGCACCCGGATGCAGGCAAAACCACGCTCACCGAAAAGCTGTTGCTCTACGGAGGTGCCATCCACGAAGCCGGTGCGGTCAAATCGCGGCGGGAGCAGCGCAACGCGACGTCGGACTGGATGGAGTTGGAGAAACAGCGCGGGATTTCGATTACCTCGACCGTGCTGCAGTTTGCCTATAGCGACTTCCAAATCAACCTACTCGATACCCCCGGTCACCAAGACTTCAGCGAAGACACCTATCGCACGCTGGCGGCTGCCGATAATGCGGTGATGTTGATCGATGCCGCCAAAGGCTTGGAGCCGCAAACGCGCAAGTTGTTTGAAGTGTGCAAGTTGCGATCGCTGCCGATTTTCACCTTCATCAACAAACTCGACCGCCCCGGTCGCGAACCGCTAGAGCTGATCGACGAAATCGAACAAGAACTGGGACTGCAAACCTACCCGGTGAACTGGCCGATCGGCATGGGCGATCGCTTTAAGGGCGTATACGACCGGCGCATGCAGAAAATTCACTTATTTCAACGCACGGCGCACGGGAAGAAAGCCGCCACCTCGACGGTGGTAGACCTGGGGGACCCGCGTATCGAAGAGTTGCTGGAGCAGGAACTCTACTTCCAACTCAAAGACGAATTGGAAATCCTTGAAGGGGTCGGACCGGACCTGGATTTGGAACTCGTGCGTGCCGGTCAAATGACGCCGGTGTTCTTCGGCAGCGCCATGACCAACTTCGGCGTGCAGCTGTTTCTCGATGCGTTTTTGGATTATGCCCAGTATCCCGAAACCCGCCGTTCGTCGGCCGGCAGTCTCGACCCGACCTATCCCGAGTTCACCGGATTCGTGTTCAAGCTACAGGCGAACATGGACCCCAAGCACCGCGATCGCGTTGCCTTCGTGCGGGTGTGTACGGGTAAATTCGAGCGCGACATGACGGTCAATCACGCACGCACCGGCAAAACCGTCCGCCTCTCGCGCCCGCAGAAACTGTTCGCCCAAGACCGCGAATCGGTCGATACGGCCTATCCGGGCGACATCATCGGCTTAAACAATCCGGGCACCTTCGCGATCGGCGACACCGTGTATTGCGGTCAAAAGATCGTCTACGACGGAATTCCGTGCTTTTCCCCGGAAATCTTTGCGTACCTGATCAATCCCAACCCATCCAAATTTAAGCAGTTTAACAAGGGCGTAACGGAGCTGCGCGAAGAAGGTGCGGTGCAAATTATGTACTCGACTAACGAGGCGCGACGCGACCCGATCCTCGCCGCCGTCGGACAGCTACAAATCGAAGTCGTTCAATACCGGTTGGAAGCCGAGTACGGCGTGCAGACGCGCACTGAAGCGCTTCCGTACAGCGTCGCGCGCTGGGTGACCAACGGGTGGGACGCGGTCGAAAAAGCCGGACGGATGTTTAACGCCATCACCGTGAAAGATAACTGGGATCGCCCGGTGCTGCTGTTCCGCAATCGCTGGAACCTCGACCAGGCAATCGCCGACCATCCCGACCTCCAGCTCAGCAACATCGCTCCGATCGGGACCTAGACACTGACCCCAAGCAGCCGGCACGATTGTCACGTGGTGCCATCAAAACGGCGAGTGTAGCGAGCACCACCGTCACCGAGCGCGCGTCAGTCTTCGACAGCGACCGACCGCAACAGGCGATCGACAATCGCCCGAGCGTTACGCCCGGCGTTAGGAATGAGGCGATGGGCGAGAACGTGGGGTGCGAGGAACTTGACGTCGTCGGGCTCGACGTAATTCCGACCTTCGATGTAGGCGAAGGCTCGAGCGACTTTCTGGAGTGCCACGGTCCCGCGCGGACTGACGCCGAGGGCGATTTCCTCGTCCGCTCGGGACGCGCGCACTAAATTGAGGATGTATTTTTGCACGGAAATTGCAACTTCAACCTCCAGACAGGCGGCTTGCAAGGCTAGCACTTCCTCGGGGGTAATGCAGGCTTCTAAGTCGTCGCTGGCAATTTCTCCCTGGTACTGCAGGATACGTAGTTCTTCGTCGGCGGTCGGGTAGCCGAGGCTTAGGGATAGGGCGAAGCGGTCCATTTGCGCTTCGGGTAGCGGGAATGTGCCCTGATATTCCACTGGGTTTTGCGTCGCGATCGTGAAGAAAGGCTTGGGTACCTTGTGAGTTTTACCGTCAAGCGTAACTTGACGCTCTTCCATCACTTCCAGCAAGGCCGACTGGGTGCGCGGCGTCGCGCGGTTAATTTCGTCGGCGAGCAGGACGTGGGCAAATACTGGACCGGGCATGAAACCGAACTCACCTGCGTTCTGATTCCAGATGTTCGTGCCGGTAATGTCACTGGGTAAAAGGTCGGGCGTGCATTGAATGCGTTGGAAGGTGCCGTCGATCGAGCGCGCCAAGGACTTAGCCAGCAGCGTTTTTCCCACTCCCGGAACATCTTCAAGCAAAGCGTGACCGCCGCCGAGCAATGCGGAGAGAACGAGGCGAATCGAGGTCTCTTTACCGACTAGAACCCGACCGATGTTGTCGGCAAGCTGCTGAATGCGGTCTCTCATGGTGCCAATAGAGTTGCGTGCGGGGAAGGGGAAGGGATATGGCGATCGCAACCTGAAAATTGCGGTATCAACCTGAGGAGGGTGAAATTTAGCGAACTCTCGGGAGCGCATTTCGCGGGCACCGCAGTTGCGCAATAAGGAGGGTAGTTTCGAGCTTGCAGTTGGCGAAAGGTGGCTTAGCGGCTAGCAAGCCGGCGGGCCGCATCGCAGTCGGCAGCAATCTGGGTCTTGAGGGCGTCAAGAGAGGAGAACGAGCGCTCGGAGCGCAAGAATTCCAATAATTCGACACTAATCGCCCGTCCGTACAAATCACCCGACCAATCTAGCAGGTGGACTTCTGCCCTCAGTTGCCGACCGTCGACCGTTGGGCGTACGCCTAGGTTCATTACGCCCGGCAAGATTGGGTTAGCATCGTTCATCCTTTGTGTCGCGCCACCAAGGCTAGCAGCAGAACTTCTGCCATCATTCCCTACAGCACCGCCGATCGTAACTCGCACGTAGTAAACGCCGTGACATGGCAAAAACTTGTTCGGCGGCATCTGCAGATTCGCCGTCGGGAACCCCAGCTTCCGCCCTAACTGCGCCCCGACGACGACCGTGCCGCAAAGCGCATAGGGACGCCCGAGCCATTGTCGGGCGGTGGCTACCTTGCCCTCGCTCAGGGCCGCGCGGATGCGGGAGCTGCTGATGCGCGCCTCGCCATCAAGCTCCAGCCCCGCGATCGCCACCTCGATGCCGTCGGGTGTCGCGATCGCCTTGAGGTCCTCTGCTGTCCCTGCCCGCTGCTGTCCGAAGCAAAAATCACGTCCGATGCTGACAAAACGCGCCTGAAGTTGCGCGACGAGAACCTCCCGTACGAAGGTTTGAGGGTCGAGTGCCGCCAGTGCAGCATCGAAGCGCAGCGCCACTAGCTGCTCGATGCCGATCGCGTTCAGGTATGCGGCTTTTTCGGGCAGGGGCGTTAGGGCCAAACGCCGTTCGCCGCTGAAAAACTCGCGCGGGTGCGGGTCGAAGGTCACTACCGTCGGTCGGGCTGCCATCCCGTCTGCTGCAGCCAGCACCGGGCGAATCACCTGCTGGTGGCCGCGATGAACGCCGTCGAAGTTTCCGAGCGCTAGCGCGGTTGGGGCCAAGATGTCAGCTGTCGTCGAAGCAATGTGCATGCAAGTGCTGGTCGGAGAGAGTAAAGGGCAGCGCGTCAGCGGCGCGGGCGACCAACTCAGTTGCGCAAACGCATCAGCCACTGAGTCAGACCGGGGGCAAGGCGATAAAGCGTCTTGGCGATCGCGGCGGAGCCAACGGCAACCTCGGGTTGCGGGTGTTGCACCACGTTCCAAATCGCGCGGGCAACGTCCTCGGGCTGGCTCGCGATCGGGCTTTGGAGGGTGGTTTGCATTTGCTGGCGCAGGGCGTCGGGGTCGCCCCGGAAAATTGCGCGCTCTAGGAAGTCACTGTTCGTGACGCTAGGATGCACGGCACAAACCTCGATGCCGCACGGAGCGAGTTCGAGGCGCAGGGTTTCGCTCAAGCCCGCGACGGCGTATTTACTGGTGCAGTAGGCGGTCATGCCCGGTAGCGGGACTTTACTGCCGACGGAGCCAACGTTGACGATCGCACCGCTCCCGCGCTCTAGGAAATGCGGCAACATGGCTCGAATCGTGTTGATATAGCCCCACAAATTGACGTTGAGAACTTGCTGCCAGTCTCTAAGTTCCGTATCTGCCATCGCGGCAGTCATGCAAATCCCGGCATTGTTTACCAGCACGTCCACCCGACCGTAAGTAGCGATCGCTTGCTCCGCAAGCGCGGCGACCTGCTGGCGGTCGGTCACATCCGTTGGAATTGCTAACGCCTTGCCACCGCTAGCGCGAATCGTTTCGGCAACCTGCTTCAGGCGCTCGGTCGTTCGGGCAGCCAAGACAACGCCGCAGCCTCGCTCGGCAAACAGTCGTGCCGTTGCCCGACCGATTCCTTGGGATGCACCGGTAATTAGAACGGTAGCGGCCATGCAAACGTAAAGAATCGTTACACTCCAGCATACCAACAGCTGGTGTATCGACGACGGAGGGCGGACACTGGGTCTCGGTCGGTTGCGGGGTAGAGGCTAAGGCCGAGGTGCGGGGGATACTGAAGACGGGGTGCGCGATCGCACCTCATTCGCATGCCAGCATTGCCAGCGTCAAAATCATGACCGAATCCAGTACCGAGCCGACCGATTCCGCTGCGAGCACGTCTGCCCAACGCGATCGCGAAGCAGCCGTTAGCCTGGCGCTATATCACCTTTTCAAGTGGTCGTTTGTCGCACCGCTGCTTCATCTATACTGTCGCGGGCGCATTTACGGAGCGGAGCACGTGCCAACGAGCGGTCCGTTGGTCGTGGTTAGCAACCATGCCAGCAACATCGACCCGATGTTCGTTTCTTGCAGCGTGGGCCGACCGGTGGCATTCATGGCCAAAGCAGAGCTCTTTCGCATTCCAGTACTCAAGCAGGCGATCGCGCTCTACGGTGCCTATCCGGTCAAGCGCGGCACGGGCGATTTGAGTGCGGTGCGATCGGCGATCGATGCGCTAGAGAATGGCTGGGCAGCCGGCATATTTCTGGAAGGCACGCGCCGTAAAGACGGTCGCATCCCCCACCCCAAATTGGGTGCGGCGAGGATCGCGGCTAAACTCCAAGTGCCGCTGCTGCCGCTGAGCCTGTGGGGCACGAACAAAATCTTCACCACGAACGGCAGTTTTCCGCCAGAACCCGTCACTATTCGCATTGGGGAGCCGGTCGCGCCGCCGAAAACCAGCGATCGGGCGGAGTTGCGAGCGGTTACGGATCGATGCGTAGCGGTTATCCACGAGATGCACGAACTCGGTCGGTGAGGCGATCGCGTGGTGTTGAAACGACACCCTTTGATCGAAGGCACGGAAACTCGAATAAAAAAACTCTACAGGGCACCTCGATTAATTTGCTTAAGACCGAAGGTCGGCACGGCGGCACGGTCATTTCAACCGCAGGTACGCTACAACTAGGCAATTTTTCGAGGTGCCTTACACCGAGATTTAGTTATCCGTTCGAGAGATCTAGCACCACGTCTTCATAGATTGAGTCTGTGGGAATTCTCACGCCGACACTACTCAGTTCGACCTCGTCTGCTTCTCCATAGGGCATAAACATCCAGATACCCTGTTCGTTCAGCCTGAAGACGTCAACAGTCTTGCGTTCGGTGCCAACTAAAACATACTCCTTGAGGGTTTTCAAACGGCGGTAAAGGGCAAATTTTCCCCCTCGGTCATAAGCCTCTGTGCCCGGTGAAACTACTTCTACAATCAGGCAAGGATAGCGGGAAAATTTCCGAGCAGTTCGATCTCTTTCATCGCAGGTCACGCTGACATCGGGGTAGACAAAGGGACCATCATCACTAATCCCCACCTTGGCATCCGAATTTCTCACCTTACAACGCCCTCGGAGATGCGATCGCAAGACACTAGCCACGTTAAGAGCAATGTCGGCATGAGGGAGGGACCCTCCAGTCATGGCGAAAACCGCTCCCTCGAAATATTCATGCCGCAGTTCTTGATGGGCTTCCCACTCAAAATATTCCTGGGGCGTTAAGTGAGGGGAGCCATGGGTCGCAACCATAGTTCGAACCGATCGAGAAAGCGTGTACCTAGATTTTAGTGGTTGGAGCAGAGTCCTTGGCAGGAAGGGCGATCGCGCCTCGTCAAAGCGGAGGTATTGCCAGCATCGAGGTCTTGCCCGAATCCACCACCGAGCCGACCGACTGCTCTCTAGCCAAGACAGTCTGCGCGCGATTTTTTTCCCCTTCCCCTGAAGTAGAGTAGGTATCCTTGCCGCGTTGCATCGCACCCTCAAATTGACAGGAGCTATCCTGCTAGCAAACTTCCCAAGCAGCCAGAAAACTCCTAAATTCGTTCAACTCGCCGAGCAATTGCCCGACCTCAGTGCGGTGAGCGATCTCGATCGGAAACGATGGGTTTCTCATGCATCGGGTTCGGGAACATTCTCAAATAACCGATCCACTCGATACTCAACCGAACCAAACTCAAACCCGATCGTCCGATCGCGACGATATATCTCCAAATTTAGGTACCCACGGGGGCTCGGCTGTTGGCGAACCTCAATCTCCATCGCTTTGAGATTGACGATCCACAGCTCTCCGATTCCCTCACGCGCATACACCAGTGCATTGTCATTCCTGTCGAAGTCGAGGGTCGAGTCAGAGACCTCTACCAATGCCAAGATATCCTTCGGACTGGAACGATTCTCCAGTTGTCGTTAGGAGTTGCGTTCTACCAGAGTAAAGTCTTGCTGTGGTAGTGAATTGTCGCTTAGCTTGACCGGCCCCTGGACTCGCACCGTCAATAACGGCTCCAAAGTTCGGACAAACAGACGGTCAAGACAACCACACACAGAGCGTGCCTCCTCCCAATCGGAGACTTGCGGATCATTTCTCCTGCAATTAGCTCGGTCCGGTCTCCTTCATTACAGAACGCCGGTCTCGTAAATCTGGCGGTACTGGACGAGATTAAATTCCTGGCGTCGGTAACCTTTACGACCACTTTCACCTCCATCATCTCCACATCATTATTGTGCGGAATGCGCCCTCTCATCTGCTCGCGCAATCAACGGGGAAACCGTTAGGATTGCGTGCAAGCTAAGTCGATTTCCCTGGCGGCGTAGCGAGGTGCGAACCGGCTTGGCATTCGCCCGCGCGATCGCAGCGCTAGATTTCCCTTCGCTGCTCCCACCCTTCCCTCCTTCGTTTCTTGAAGTCGTCAGCGATCGCGTGCGAGCTATCACCAGTTCATGCCTGCAGAAGTACAAGAAATACTTGGGTTTGGGACGCGAACTGACGGAAGATCCTTGTTGTGTCGGGTGGACCTTGGAATCTATAGTAGAAGGCGATCCCCAGCCCGAGAAGCACAGTGAAACCCATCACGATTGTCGGCTCCACCGGCTCGATCGGCACCCAAACCCTCGATATTGTCTCGCAGTATCCCGATCGCTTCCGCGTCGTCGGATTGAGCGCCGGCCGCAACGTCGAGCTACTCGCGCGCCAGATCCGGCAGTTCCGCCCGGAGATTGCCGCCACCTGCTATCCCGAGAAACTCCCCGAACTGCGGGAGGCGATCGCCGATCTGGACAATCCGCCGCAACTGCTGGCTGGCGAGACGGGCGTAGTGGAAGTCGCGCGTTACGGAGACGCCCAGAGCGTCGTGACGGGGATTGTCGGTTGTGCGGGGTTGTTGCCTACGATTTCGGCCATCCAGGCCGGCAAGGATATCGCGCTGGCTAATAAAGAGACGCTAATTGCGGGCGGACCGGTGGTGTTACCGCTGGTGCAGCAATACGGCGTGAAGTTGCTGCCGGCCGACTCGGAGCATTCGGCGATTTTCCAGTGCCTTCAGGGCGTGCCGGACGGCGGCTTGCGTCGCATCGTGCTGACGGCGTCGGGAGGTGCTTTCCGCGACTGGTCGGTGGAACGCCTGGCAAGCGCGACCATTGCCGATGCGCTTAAGCATCCGAACTGGTCGATGGGGCGCAAAATCACGATCGACAGCGCCACCATGATGAACAAGGGTCTTGAAGTCATCGAGGCGCATTACTTGTTCGGGCTGGATTACGATCGCATCGACATCGTCATTCATCCGCAAAGTATCATTCACTCGCTAATCGAGTTGCAGGATACGTCGATGCTGGCGCAATTGGGCTTGCCGGACATGCGCTTGCCGTTGCTGTATGCCCTGTCCTGGCCCGATCGCCTCTACACGGACTGGGAACCGCTAGATTTGGTCAAGGCAGCGAGCCTGACGTTCAAAGCCCCCGATCGCCTCAAGTATCCGTGCTTGGAGCTGGCCTACGCGGCTGGACGGGCGGGCGGACTGATGCCGGCGGTGCTCAACGCGGCCAACGAGCGAGCCGTGGAGCTGTTCCTGGAAGAACGGATTGGTTTCTTGGATATTCCTCGAGCCATCGAGGCTACCTGCGATCGCCTCAGTGCCGACAATCGCTCCGACCCCACGCTCGACGACATCATTGCCGCAGACAAGTTGGCGCGCGAAACCACGCGAACGGTTTGCGAGACGATCGCGCGCGGCAGTGCCTCCATAGCAGTCGCTTCACCGACCTCGTGAAGGTGTTGGCGGGCAGAACGCGATCGCCTGAAGGTGCCGAGATTTCGAACATCGACCCGGCGCGGATAGGCAGACCGGATCGCTAAGCGCGATCGACCGCAGCAGATGGCATGTCGGGCTGACGCGATCGCGCTTGAGCGAGGAGCGATTCGGCAAAGGCGATCGCGTCTTCCCCGGAATGACCGCCGGCTAGTTGCGCCAGTTCGTCGCGGCGCGTGGCGCGATCGAGCGCCGTTACCCGGACGACGGTGCGCTCGCGATCGCCAGCGGCAGCTTTGCCGCGCGCTTGTTTGACCGTCTTGTCGCGATCGGTGGCGGTTCCCGGCATGACTTCCTTGGCAACCCGGAAGTGCGCGTCGGCCATGGCAGCAATCAAGGGTTGGTGCGTGACGCAGAGCACCTGATGGCGGCGGGCGAGTTGGTGGAGGGTCTCGCCGATCGCGCTGGCCACGCGTCCGGAGACGCCCGTGTCGATTTCGTCGAAGATCAGCGTGCCCGCCCCCAGTTCCGTTTGCGAAAAACAAGCCTTCAGCGCCAGTAAAAAGCGGCTCATTTCCCCGCCCGATGCCGTTTCTGCCAGCGGCTTGAGCCCTTCACCGGGGTTGGGGCTGATGCGAAACTCCACGCGATCGGCACCGTTAGCGCTCGGAGGTTGCGGCTCGAGGGCGCACTCGAAGCGGACTTTCTCCATGCCGAGGGGGGCGAGTTCGGCAATCAGTTGCTTTTCCAGGCGGCGGGCAGCGGTCCGGCGCTGGCGCGACAGCTGTGCGCAAACGCCGGTCAGTGCGTCATAGCTGTCTTGAGCGGCGCGTTCGAGATCGTCGAGGGACCGACCGCCTACCGTCAGATCGTCCAACTCCGCCTGGAGGCGATCGCGGAGGGTAATGGCATCGCTCAAGGTCGGCCCGTACTTGCGGCAAATTTGCTTGAGCTGGCCCGTCCGCGTTTCGACTTCATCGAAGCGTTCGGGATCGGCTTCGAGGTTGGCAGCGTAGGCACTGACCTGGCGCCCGGCTTCGACCACCTGCGCGATCGCAGACTGCACCAGCTCCAACAGCGGCTGAACTTGGCTATCGAAGCGCGCCATATCGGCGACAGCATCTTCCGCCCGTGCCAGCACGTCAGCAGCGGCTTCGGCTTCGCCCGATTCGTCCTGGTAGAGGGCGCTGTAACCCTGGTAGGCCAGTTGTTGCAGTTCGACAACGTGGGCGAGGCGATCGCGCTCCTGCAGGAGTTCGTCGAGTTCGTCGGGGTCGCCGAGGTCGGTAGCGTCGAGTTCCTGGAGCTGGTATTGCAACAAGTCCAAACGCTGCAAGCGGCTCTGTTCGGATTGGCGATAGCGATCGAGGGCATTTTGGGCGGCTCGATCGTGCTCCCAGGCTTTGGCGACTGCCGCTCGCCGCCGTTGCAACACGTCACCGCCATAGCGATCGAGCAGTTCGCGCTGGCGAGCGGGCTGCATCAACTCGCCCGTTTGTCCTTGAGCGGTGACATCTAAAAGCAACGCGCGCAGCTCGCCCAAACTGCATCGGTTGACGAGCACGCCGTTGACGCGCGACCGCGAGCGCAGGACACCGCGTTTGCCGAGTGCCAGCTCGCGACCGCACACCAAACTTTCCTCATCGATGCGATCTATCTCTTGTGCGTCCAACCAAGAAGCGATGGCTGGCGTTATGCGAAACGTCGCCTCAATTGCAGCGCGATCGGCGCCCGTACGGAGAAAGCGACCGGTTGCCTTCCCGCCGAGTGCGGCATCAATCGCGTCCAGGATGATAGATTTGCCCGCCCCGGTTTCGCCTGTAAGGACGTTCAAACCAGTCCCGAAATCGAGGTCGAGGCGATCGATCAGTGCGAAGTTCTCAATTGCCAGCGACACCAGCATTCCCCAATCGGCTCCCCACCCCGCGCGACCGCGCAGTGCAATTCGGTTCGATCGCTTGTCAGCGCGTGCCCGGTCGATTCCGGGTACCTGCTATCTGTCCCTACCGCAGCTTAATACCATCCGATACTGACGTACTATATCACAGTATCGAGGCTAGGTTAGCTTTAGCGGAGTAGTGCTCGTCCAGACAAGGGGCATCGGCACGAGCTGGGGGCATAGACCGGCACAATGGTGAGGCGTTGGGATGCTGCGACCTTCGAGGAGCGGGCGCGGCACGTCGATACGAGTTTGAAACAGCTTCGATAGAGCATGGAGACCGCATGGAGCGCTCGCAGTTACAGCCCGTTTTTATCGTTGGCGCCGGACCGGGGACGGTTGACTACCTGACGCTCAAGGCCCGCGATGCGATCGCGGCAGCAGACGTACTGATTCACGATGCCTTAGTCGATCCGCGGGTGTTAGCGATCGCGCCAACCGCCTGCGTGCGGATCGACGTGGGCAAGCGCGGCGGCGGCGACAGTACGCCTCAGAGCAAAATCGACGCGCTGTTGGTGCAGCACGCCCTGGCCGGACGGCGCGTGGTGCGGCTCAAGGGCGGCGACCCATTCGTGTTCGGTCGATCGCGCTCGGAACTCACGGCACTCCAAGCAGCGGGCTGCTCCGTGGAGGTCGTACCCGGCGTGTCTTCGGCAATTGCAGCGCCAGCTTTGGCAGGCATTCCACTGACCGATCCCGAGCTGAGCGGTAGTTTCGTCGTCCTGACCGGTCACGATCTCGACCGTCACGACTGGCGGGCGATCGCGCGGCTCGACACGATCGTGGTGTTGATGGGCGCGCGCAATCTCGAGGGCATCGTATCGCGGCTGGTGCAACACGGTTGTAACGAGCGCGTGCCAATTGCCGTCATACGCGAGTGCGGACGGCCCGAACAGCAGGTGTGGACGGGAACGCTAGCAACGATTGCCGAGCAAACTGCCGATATCGATCTGTCGCCAGCCGTCATTGCGATCGGGAAGGTCGTCCGCCTGCACGAATGTTGGAAGCAGTTGCACGCGCCGTCGACGGCGAATTTACCCCTGTCCGGACTGACGGTGTTGATCACGCGCTCGGAGCAGCAATCCGATACCTTCGCGCAGTTGCTTAGCGATCGCGGTGCAGGTTATATCGACTTACCCGCCCTGGAGATTCGCCCGCCGTCGAGTTGGCGGGCGCTCGATCGTTCGATCGCCCATCTGTCGGAGTTCGACTGGTTGATTCTGACCTCGGGGAACGGCGTTGATGCATTCTGGGAGCGCTTGCGCAAGCGCCAGCTCGACGCACGATCGCTCGCTGGAATTAAGATTGCTGTCGTCGGCAAAAAGACTGCGGCAGTGCTCCGGCAGTGCGGGTTGCAACCGGATTTCATGCCCTCGAAGTTCGTTGCCGACGCGCTAGTGGCAGAGTTTCCCGAGTCAGTAATCGGCAAGCGCATATTGTTTCCACGCGTGGAGTCGGGCGGTCGCGAGATATTAGTGCAGGAACTCGGCAATCGCGGAGCGATCGTGACCGAAGTGCCGGCATATCAGTCGGGGTGCCCTCAGGCGATCTCGCCGGGTGCTTTGCAGGCGCTACAGCAAAAATGGGTGGATGTCATAACGTTTGCAAGTTCGAAAACCGTGCAGAACTTCTGTCGGTTGCTGCTGCCGACCTTCGAGACGCAGGGAGCGCTGAATGCAGCACTCGATGGCATTGCCGTTGCCGCGATCGGTCCGCAAACGGCATGGACCTGTCGGTCTCTGTTCGGGCGATGCGATGTGGAAGCGACCGAACATACCCTGGAAGGGCTGACCGACGCGATCGCCGATTGGGCTGCCCGCACCCGCAAGCACGCACCATCGTAAACGCGATTGTCAATAGGCTCGCTCCTTGTAAATCCGCCCGCACAACAGTGCGATCGCTCCCCAGGGGATGCGCGTTCAGACTACTACCGACTGTTGCGTGAGGTGCTGTCCGAGGGCGTCGATCTACCATCGCGCCCGACCCGAACTCGGTTTAGAACGGCGACGATCGCCCCAACGAATTTTCTCCGACTAAACCCCTACAGCTTGCAATCGGGCTTCCATTTGCGATAAAGATAATCCGCGTTCGATGTAATGAGGGTTTGCGGGAACGTACGGACTGGCAACGCGATCGATGCTGAGGATTTCAGCCGACTCGGGCAGTACGGGCACATCTGGGTCGAACGCCGTCGATCGCACCAGCGAACTCGAAAACCCCTTAAAAACCGCAATCTCGTCGCGATCGCCCTCGATCGTCGCCGTTACTAGCAGTACCTCTTGCGGGCAGGCGAGCGTGTAGGCTTCCAAGCGTCGTCCCCAGGTTGCAGACATCGCAATGCATCTCCGTTACCTTGCAGCTCGATCCTATCGAGTCGGCGATCGCATCGCGCGCTGGCACCCATCGCCTATTGCTAGGTTGGGGCTCGACGGGTTCTCAGAGCTGTTGAGCTGTTGCCGATCGTGAAGACGTAGGATCGAAAGCATCGCGTCGTGCGTTGCTCTCCCGAGCTAGGAGGTTGCACCGTTATGAAAAGCTTGTTGCCGATCGGTTTGTCTGCTGCACTAAGCAGTGTTGCCATCGCTCCCGGCGTTCTCGCCGAACCTGCCGCGCGCGCTACCGCGGATAGCGCCCAATCGAGTTATGCGGTCGTGAGTCCGTCTGGGTTGGTGAGCACCGCCTATCGGGGCGGATTGCGAGCGGAGGGAATTCCCGGTTACGCCCGCCTCGACACCGCCTACTCCTTCGGTCGCATCCATGCCAAGGATTTGGTCAGAGCGGGCATTCGTGCTGGGTTACTCGCTCCTGAAACGATTTCGGATCGCCATTACATCCGCGCGGTAGAAATCGCCCTGAGCGATCGCAATGACTGAGGGACTCCCCTCTAAGGGTCGGGATTGACGCTTGAGCCTTTCCTGTGGCTGCCAAGTGACCTGCTGGAGTGAATGTCGATCCGTCCTGCAAGAATCTGAATAAAATCTAAAAGCAAGATCGCTACCTGCTGCACGCGCTGCATGAACTACCAACTCTGGCCGGGCAAACCCAATCGTCTAGGGGCGACCTGGGACGGGAATGGCACGAACTTTGCTCTCTTCTCTGAAAACGCTACGGGCGTCGATCTCTGCCTGTTCGATAGTGCCGAGCGCGAAACACGCTTGTCCTTACGTGAGGTTCACAACTACATTTGGCACGTTTACGTGCCCGGTGTCGGTCCCGGGCAGCGCTACGGCTATCGGGTGTCCGGTCCCTTCAATCCCGAGAGCGGGCATCGCTTCAACCCGCATAAGCTGCTGATCGACCCCTACACTCGGGCAATTGAGGGCGATATCCTTCACAGCGACCCAATCTTCGGCTATCCCAACAAAGAACCCGTCACCGACCTCATCCAATCCGTGAGTGACAGTGCCGGTTACGTACCTAAATGCGTCGTCGTGGACGAACATTTTGATTGGGAAGGCGATCGCCACCCGCAAACGCCCTGGCACGAAACGATCGTTTACGAAGTTCACGTGAAGGGCTTCACCCAGCTCAAACCCGATATTCCCCCCCACCTCCGCGGCACCTATGCCGGATTGGCACATCCGGCCGCGATCGCGCACCTAAAGTCCTTGGGCGTAACGGCGCTAGAACTGCTGCCGGTCCATCATTTCCTCACCTATCCCGGTCACTTAGCGACCAAGGGACTGCGCAACTACTGGGGCTATGACTCCATCGGCTACTTCGCACCGCACGCCGGCTACAGTGCCAGCGGCACGTGCGGCGAACAGGTGCGCGAGTTCAAGCACATGGTCAAAGCCCTCCACGCTGCGGGTATTGAAGTCATCCTCGACGTGGTGTACAACCACACGGGCGAAGGCGGTCACCTGGGGCCGACGCTGTCCTTGCGCGGTATCGACAATGCTGCCTACTACCGCCTCGTAGACGAGCAGGAGCGTTACTACATGGACTTCACGGGCTGCGGCAACTCCCTAAACGTCAGTCACCCGCAAAGCCTGAAGCTCATTGCCGATAGTCTGCGCTATTGGGTGCAAGTCATGCACGTAGACGGTTTCCGCTTCGATCTCGCTTCGGCCTTGGCACGGGAGTTATACGAAGTCGATCGCCTGGCGGCTTTTTTCGACATCATCCACCAAGATCCGGTGCTGTCCGACGTCAAGCTGATTGCCGAGCCGTGGGATATCGGTGAGGGCGGCTACCAAGTGGGGAACTTTCCGCTGCTGTGGTCGGAGTGGAACGGCAAGTATCGCGACACCGTCCGCGATTTCTGGCGCGGTCAGGATAGCACGTTAGGCGAATTGGCCTTCCGCCTGACCGGCAGCTCCGACCTTTACGAAGCAAACGGTCGCCGCCCCCACGCCAGCATCAACTTCGTAACCGCTCACGATGGCTTCACCTTGCGAGACCTCACCAGCTACAACGAGAAGCACAACCTCGCTAACGGCGAAAACAATCGCGATGGTGAAGACCACAATCGGTCGTGGAACTGCGGTGCAGAGGGACGGACCTCCGACCCGAAGATTTTGGCACTGCGAGCAAAACAGCAACGCAACTTCCTAACCACCCTGATGCTGTCCCAAGGCGTTCCGATGCTGCTCGGCGGCGACGAGCTCGGGCGATCGCAACGGGGCAACAACAATGCCTATTGCCAAGACAGCGAAATTGCCTGGTTTGACTGGAATCTGTCACCGGAGAATCTGGAACTGCTGGAGTTCGTCCGGGAGTTAATCCGGTTCCGACGCGATCACTTCAGCTTTCGCCGTCGCGATTGGTTTCAAGGACGGGAAATCCACGGCTCCGGCGTCCACGACATCGGTTGGTACAACGCCGACGGCAGTGAAATGACCGAGATGCAATGGCACATCGGGTCTGCGAAGGAAATTGCCGTGTTCCTCAACGGAGAGGAGATTCCAGCTCCGAGCCCATACGGCGATCGCGTCATCGACGACAGCTTTTTCCTGCTGCTTAATGCGAATGATGAAGTCGTTCCGTTCTCATTGCCAGACTGGTTGCAGGCCCGGAAGTGGGAAGTGCTCATCGACACCAACCTGCCTCGCATAACCAATGGCAATCGGGCTTACACTAACTCGCAGCCGATCCGCGTGGAGGCATTTTCACTCCTGCTGTTACGCCGCGTGGACTTCGATAGCGCTGGGCTACCCCCCTAGCAACCCCCCCCTCGTCGGGGAACGTGGGGCGACGTGGTGACTGCGATCGGGCAATCTTCGTTGAGTTAGGGAGTGTTCGATCGCGCAGCGGCTATAGCCGAGGATATAGCGGCCGCAACTGAGACCGTTAAGCAGCGGAACATCGGACGGTAGCCGTCTGTGCGCCAGATGCTGCACCGATGACCGACCTCGCCGATATGGATGGTTTGTGCCCGACAGTGTTCGGTTGGTAAGAGTTTTCGGTCGTACCAAACGCTTCAGTACCAAGCGCGCAACGTCCAATACGGTCGCCCTTTCCAAAACACGCCAATAATGAGTCCGACAACCGACTGCGACGTCAGTAGCAGCAGGTTCTGCGGTAGTAGATAAGACTTCAGCCACGCACCGACGATCAGGCACAAAACCAGTGCCCACAAGTTGCCCACATTAGGAATCAGTCGCGGTCGCCAGTGCTCGCATAACAATACCCCGAGCGCCCCGACAGCCACGCTCGCACCGAACGGTAGCAAAAAACCAAACGGCGAGCTAATGATATGTTCGAGAACGGTAGCAATCGCGCTTATGTTGACTGCCGCGTAGATTAACAATCCCTCGGCGATCGCAGCAATGACTGTCGCCGCCGCTGCAATCTGTGCGAGCAATCCCCAGAGCTGCTTTTGAAAGCGACGCCAGTAGTCAGACATGGCAAGGGCAGAATTTTAGCTTTTAGACGGGAAGCCCCGCG
>NZ_ASSJ01000059.1 GCF_000473895.1 Rubidibacter lacunae KORDI 51-2
CAGGCAGTCAGCAAGACGTTGGGAAAGACCAAGGCGGGCATCGGCTTGGCGAGCGAGGAGGAGACCGGAGTCAGAACTGAGTTGAAAGTCGCGAAAGCGGACGTTGAGAGGGAGTTGAGAGGGGAAATCGAAGGGAAGTGTTTGTGCAGACTCAGTCATGGCAGAATAGAACATAGAAAACGTGGAAAGCCCGATACTACCAAGGTTTCGGGCTTCCTTTTCTTACTTTTCGTGAATAATTCAGGCTAACGGAATAGTTAGCCTCAAAGCGAGCCATAAACCGTTTTCCAAGCTCGAACGGTATCTTTCCCCAGTTCGCTATCGATCACTTCGCCGCTGTCTGTTATTAAGCGAATAGCGATCTCTTCCTCAGGAGTGGTTTGCAAGGTGGTTGCTAATTCGGGCGTGACGGGAAACTGGCTGTTTTGACCGGTGACTTCAAAAATTTCCCCATCGATTTTCATCAAGAGCGTGATGATGTTACGGGCATTTGTAAAGTCCGAGCAAAATCCCCTGACCGAGTGACTCAGGCAATTGCGATCGCGCACGATCGACAAAACCCGAATCGATTCGGGTCCCCAAAGGCTCTGGATTTCAATGCGAGCACTGGTATTGAGAAACCGCCCGAAAAAAATATGCCGGTCGAACACGCCAACAAAACTTCCCTCGAAGGGATCGTCAATTTGTGCCGGTTCGGACCAGGGCAGATTGCGATTGGCACCCAGTGCAATGGACTTAACCGTTGGCAGCCCGAGAGCGGTATCAACTCCAATCGTGCCCATTGCTAAAACACTCAATAGACCAATACCAATGGAGGCGCAGCCTTTCATCCTTCCTATTCCCCGCTAATTGGTAATTCCGTATCCGTCGGGGGAAGGCTGGGTTCCTCTGGAGAGGGAACCACTTTGGCCGCCCCTATCGAATTTCCAATCAAACATCATGTTGATGGTTGATTTCCCTTCGAGGCCAGCATCCAAGGCTGCCTGTGGCCAGCTCGGTTCGGCACACTGACGACAACTGACAGTTCGGAAGCCGCCACTTTCAGTAGTACCCGGAGCTGCGCGCGACTCGCCGGCATCGTTATTCAAACCCGCATCGGTTGCCGGTTGCTGCCCAATCGCTTCCGAGCGGGCAACAACAGCAGTTTTGCCAAGCTCAGGTGTGCCCGTCGTTCCCCGTGGGGTAGTAGAACGCGGCTCTGCAGTCGGCCGAGCGCTCGGTCTGGGGTCGGGTCGAATCTCTAGCTCGGGAATCGACAGCTTGGGAGTAGGTGGGGCAATATCGACTGCTGCCACCTCCGATAATGTGGCTTGGCGAGGAATGGGGTTGGGTGTCGGTGGCGTCGGAATTGGGACTGCGATCTCCCCTGGAGTTTCAGTAATCTTGGCTTCTGGCATCACCAGCAGCGGCAAGAGCCCCAGATGAAGTCCCACAGCCCCATACGCTTCAGCCCCCGCCGCGGTTCGTGCCAATATATTTATTCGAGCACGACAGTCTTTTGAAAGAGCCATACTAACGTTTCCCTTGTTGCGATCCCGCTTGCCCTCCTGGAGTGATTTTAATTCCTAACTAAGTTCTTGACATCGACAGCGGTCTGAGATGCCAGAGGGTACACACCCATAAGTAGCGTTTGCTCAAGCCATACTTGGAGAGCCCTACAAGTCTGGAGACTCAATGCATCCAGAAGTGAGTGACAGTAACCGAGGTTCGAAAACTCCCATAACTCACTTGACATATTATTTCAACAAGCTTACCGTCAAGCCATACAGAAGCGTGGGAAGTGCGTGTGACTCCCTAACCTGGCTGGGAAACTCACCGAGTCTGAATAGGCGCTTGATAAAACGGGAGTGATAATGTCTATTGCTGAGTTATTCAGAGCCGGAGGTATCGTTATGGTGCCCCTCCTGGCATTCTCAATTGCTGCGATCGCTCTTTCTGTAGAGCGTTCGGTTTTTTGGCTCCGCGTCAGCCGCCGCCAGCGTCAGGTGATACGTGGAATCCTGCAAACATACCGAACCGATCCTAGTGCGGCTCTCGGGCGCTTGAAAAAGCATCTCGACCTGCCCATGGCAAGGATTTTCCTGGAAGCACTGGAGCTCGATGGAGCATCCCCAAGCCAGTTCCGACTGGCCCTAGAAGGAGCAACCCAGGCCGAGCTACCTCTTCTCAAACGATTCGGTACTGTTTTCCAGACGATCGTTGCAGTCTCCCCGCTACTCGGCTTGCTCGGAACGATCTTGGGCCTGATTCATTCCTTTGGGGCAATTCGTATCGGTGAGATTGGGGCAAATGCCGAGGCGGTCACGGGAGGGATTGGTGAAGCACTTGTATCTACTGCTGCGGGCATGGTGGTTGCAATTTTTGCATTAATGGCCGCCAATTTCTTTCGTGGAATATACAAGCGACAAATAGCGCTCTTACAGGAGTACGGCAGTCAACTGGAGATCCTTTACGAGTGGCACTACCGCGACACCCTCCCTGAGGGCAAAGCCGAGGAGGAGTCTTATGCGCGTATGGGATGATGAGTCAGAAGAGACTCTAGAAGTTAATATTTTGCCAATGATCGACGTCATTTTTGCGATCCTGGCATTTTTCATGCTTTCAACACTTTTTTTGACTCGAAACGAAGGACTTCCCGTCAATTTGCCGAATGCTGAAAATGCAAGCCCGGTCAATGAAATTGACTTCACCGTATCTCTTCAAGAAGATGGTACTTTAGCTCTTAACAGCAAACCCATCGCGATTGATGAACTACGACCGGCGATTGAGGAAATGCTGCAAGCTGGAGATATAGGGATTGTGCGCATTGAGGCGGATAAGAAGGTTTTTCACGAGCGTGTCATTGAGGTAATGGACCGTTTGCGAACTCTTGAGGGAATACAACTGGGTATTGCGACTGAGTCGTTCCAAAACTAGAGTATTTGGGAGTGTTCCTGGTTTGGTGGAGCCTAACAAAAGATTATTGAATCTCATGAGGTATCCACTGAAATGGATTCCAAAAACTGGACAGCCAAAATGAACGTCTAAGTTCCGAGTAACTCAAAGTTTGAAAGGGTTCGTTCATAGGCAATAGACGGAAACATTAAGGGTTCCAGTTCAAGGCCAAGGTGGCATTGGATGCCGTCCGAGGTGTAGAACCCATTGCGGCATTGGCTAGTCAGTGCAAAGTTTGCCCCACGATGATTAATAACTGGAAGCGACAGTTATCAGAGGAAACTGACTCTTTGTTCGACAGGAATACGAAAGCCAAGAGAGAGGAGGACGGCCAGCAAGCTCAGATTGACGAGCTCTATCGTCAGATTGAGAAGTTAAAAGTCGAGCGAGATTTCAGCCGACAGGTCAGAACGGTTGGACTGAGTTGCGAAAGGTCTTGCTCGTAGTCGATCGTCCAGGCCCGAGCATTGTTCGACAATACCAATCATTGGGAGTGCCCCGTTCGAGCTTCTATCATCAAGTCAAGGAGGTTGCCAATGAAGAATTAATCTTGCTGAGATTGATTGACCAACAGTACTTGGAAACTCCTTTCTATGGGAGCCGCTGCATAGCTGTCATCCTGCACAAACGGGTCCAGCTGTTAATGCGCCAATTAAGGTTTGAGGCCGTCTAAACCAAGCCCAAACTGACACGATTCAACCCAGGGCGTCAAGTTCGACCCTATTTGCTTCGGGAGCTAGCCATTACCCAGTCAAACCAAGTTTGGTGCACTGACATCACATACCTGCGGGCTCTAAAGGGAAGTTTCTACTTAATAGTCATGATGGATTGGTTGTGACGTAGGACTTTTCCCATCACTACTTATAGATTGCCACCCCCATGCCATCCTTCACCCCCATATCAATCCCTATTCCGTTTCCAGCAGCAATTGCGCCACATCGTCGGCAATTTGATTTGCCGCTATGATATTGCGCCCGACAGCCCATACCTCACCTCTGACTTCGTAAACGCGCTCCTGTTGGACGGCACCCAACTTCGACCAAAGGGGATCGCGAACGAATTCATCGAGAGAGGTAACGCCATCGCGGCTCGGAGAGTAAACCAAAAAGATCGTATCGCCATCGAGGCTTGCTAAGTCTTCGCGTGAGGCCCGAGCCGCCCAACGACGCGGACGAGCTTGGGCGGATGGACGGGAGAAGCCTATATCTTGGAGGACAGAACCTGAGAAGCTATTGGCCGTGTAGAAATACGGTTCCCCTTGGAGAATGCCAATAATCGAAACCGTTGTGTCTTCAGGATTGCCTAAACGCGATCGTATTGCAGCAATTTTTCGGTCATGCTCCGCTAAGAGTTGTTCGGCCTCGGCAGTTTTCCCAAGCGCTTCAGCATACAACCTAAAGTTTTCGGCCCACTCCCCCGATCGCCCGCTGCCCTCTGTTAGGACGACTGGGGCAATGCGGCTGAGGGGCTTGTAGATCGATTTGATGCCAATTGTGCTGCCCAGGATCAAATCGGGCTTGAGCTTCAGAATTGCTTCGAGATTGGGAGCATTGCCCTGACCCACAACTTCAATCCCATCCGTCCGATCTCCCAGATAGGCAGGAAACCCCTCACCATAGACAATCGAACCAATCGGTTTGGTGCCTAGAGCCAAGGCCGCATCCAACGGGGCGGTGTCGAGGACTACGACGCGCTGAGGAGTTTCGGGGACCTCCACGGGGCCGATTGCATCGACGACAGTACGCGACGGTCCCATCGGCAAGGCACGATCGCTCGGAGGCGATATCCCCAAACAACCAGACAAAACGACCACGGCACAACAAGACGCTAAGGCAAGGGCAATCGCGCGCCGCCAACGCCTCCGTAACCAATACAGTTGACCGCTCTCTACCAATACTGCTTTAGAAATCAAGGGCATACCGAATACTGAATAGACGACCGGTACCGGCAAAACGACGATTTTCCGCTCCACCGATCCGCTCCTGAGAGCTGACCGGTAAGTATTGCTGGTTGAGCAGGTTTTCGATACCAAATTCCAAGCGGCCATTGCGACCGAGGTCTAGAGTGCTAATGAAATCCACGAGAACGTAGCCATCTACTTCAAAGGAATCCACTTCATCCTCAAAAGCACGGTCGCGATCGGCAATGAACAAGGATTGCAAGCGATTTTGCCAACCAGGCAAGGTTTCGTTCTCGATGTATACGGTTGCGGATAACGGCTGTACGTTAACGGAGCTCAAGGCAACAAAGTTCCCATCATCATCAGGATCGAAATCTCCTTCATTCCAAGTGAGGATACTCCCAACACGCCATTTATCGGCAGGTTGCCAATCCACAGTGAATTCGATGCCATAGTTGCGCTGTGGGGCACGTTGAACTACAGTGAAACCAGTTTCCGGATCTCTAATCAGCGCCGATCCTAGGTTGGAAACATTGTAAAATCCAGCGAAAGTAAATTGCACATCGCCCCAGTCGCCGCGAACTCCTAATTCAAAGTTGTTAACTTTTTGGGACTCAAGGGCAATTGTATTTTCGATATCCGTACCCTCTGGCAAGAAGCCAAGGACGCCATCCAAGCCAGGGAGAGAAAAGCCCTGAGAGAAGTTAAAGAATGCCTCGATATTAGAATTCGCTCGGTAGACGATACCGGCATTAAAGGTGACATCATCATCCTTAACCGTTCCCCCTTCAATCTCGGGAGGCGGGCCGACGATGGCTGCGGGTGAAAATGGCGATGCCGTGTAGGTATCTACATTGGCTCTGATATTTTCATATCGCAAGCCGCCATTGAAAAGCCAGCGATCGCTGATATCCCAACGTCCCTGTGCGAACAGGCCCAGATTTTCCAGGGTGTAGAAGGGGGTTTGGGTTGGGCGGGCTGTGACAATTGCTCTGCGATCGATATCGAAGGCATCGGGATCGATGTCATTAAACAAAGCTTCGTTTTCCTCACGGGCAAAATCTACGCCCCAGAGTAAACTGAAGCGCTCGCTCAATTCCGTATCAATCTGCAGGCGCGTACCAAATTCTTGGTTTTCGAGATTGGTCTGGAAGACTCTGGGGGCTTCGGGGAAGAGGTTGGGTGGGAAGAAGGGACGGATGTCGTTAGTGATCTGCGTAAGGTCGGTATCCCGATAGTAAATTTGGAAGCCCAGTTGGGAATTGATAATATCCTCATGTTTGTAAGCTAAAGAGATATTCGTGACTGTTTGATCGGGCGAGTCATCATAGTCGATTTCACCAACCCGTAGTGCTCTAGCCTTCTGAAGCCCTTCAATTTCAAAGACAATTGGGTCGAAAATAAACTCACTATCAAAGTCATTATTAAAGATATTGAAGCTAAAATCTAAGCGTTGATTTTCATTAATTTCAATACCAGCTTTGGCTAAAAAGTTAAGGGTTTCATTTTCGTTGGAGAGACCGTTGGGTGGAATGCGATCGCCCTCAGCATCAAACGTCGATTGTTCTGTATCAAAGGCACCGTTAATCAGGAAGTCAAAGCGACCTTCACGACCAGAAAGGCCATAATCAAGTTTGTAACCGAAGCCTCCCTCGTTGAGGCGGCGAAAATCTGGGCGCAGCGTAACTGCAGCGGTAGACCGAATGCCCTCATCAGCAGGTTTTCGCGTGATGATGTTGACGGTGCCGCCAGTAGCTCCGTCGCCGTAGACAGCGTTGGGGCCGCGAATAACTTCGATACGCTCGATTGCCGAAGGATCGATACTGGAAAACTCGGTCCCAAAAGACGTATTGGTGTTTTGGGGAATGCCATCAATCAGGATGAGGGCTTCCCGGCCCCGCAGGCTTTGGGCGCGGGTACGCCCTTCAGGGTTGGGTGGTCCAAAGCCGGGCACGAGTTTCCCCAGCAAGTCAGAGAGG
This sequence comes from Rubidibacter lacunae KORDI 51-2, assembly GCF_000473895.1. NCBI lineage: Bacteria > Bacillati > Cyanobacteriota > Cyanophyceae > Chroococcales > Aphanothecaceae > Rubidibacter > Rubidibacter lacunae. The sequence continues at coordinate 6,814 of NZ_ASSJ01000059.1, forward strand.
TCGTTGCTTAAGATAGATTCCTTCTCAATTGTTTCGCGATCGATGACGGTGATGGAGCGGGGGACATCGCGAATATCCTCTTCGCGACGCGTTGCTGAAACCACCACCTGAATGGCGTCGTCATCGTCGGTGGAAGCAATTGCCTGGCTGGGAATCACGTTAAAGTTGAGGCCTCCAGCTGCAGCACTCAATTGCACTTCAGGTGGTGCTTCAGCCCCTGTAATTGCTACTTGCACTCCACCGTCGGGCAAGTTGAAGATCTGGATTAAGGCAATGCCATCAGCCGGATCGAATTGTTCGGATGCGGCGCCGCTGGGCAAGTCCAGCGTGGCATCGGGAATAGTGGTGATGATGGCATTGCCGACGATTTCCGGCGGATCGGCAATGATGACGCCATCGGACACCAGCACAACTGATAGGCCATCAGGTGTGTTTACCACGCGGAAGTCAGTAATTACGCTCGTGTTAGTCCCAGCTGGATTTTGGGAGAGCTGCCGCACCGGAGTAGTAGATTGAGGCAAAGCTGGGATTGGATCGGGAGTTTGTGCTAGTGCCGATGTTGCGATCGCCAGCCAGCCAGCCGTCAATAAACCAAGGCTCAAGAGTTTCGAAGTCATTGCCCAAACGTCACACCAAACAAAGAAAGTGGATTCTGAGATTACCAAGTTGCCAAAATACCAGCACCTGATAAGAAATCTTCTCAACAAGAATAGGTTACATGCAAATAAGTGTCAAATGGTGTGATGAGCGAGGAGTGTGCATCTGGCGCATTATTCCAGATCGACGTATCCAGCCTTGCTCGCGTATGGGGTCGGAAGTATGGCCGACGGGCGATCTCGAACCACAGGTAACCATCCAGCTAGCATTTGATGGCGATTCCGGTCTTGCCGGTCGAAGTTACCAGACTTCGACCCTGCGATGGTTTCGGGTCAAGAGTCCTGTGTATGGTGATTGACTTTGCGTCGACCCCCCTCGGCAACGCGGTCATTTGTCTCAGCCCACTCTCATTTCTTCGCCACTACTAATTGAGTTATTAATTCATTAATAGAGTATTGCGCACAGATGAAGAAGTGTTAGGTCGATATATTGCACAGTGGATAGTCAAGGGCTACGAGTAAATGTGCTTCGGCAAATCGGTAATCTAAACAGCAAAGATATTGAAAAAATATCCCCAATGGATTCGCGCGTACGAAATTCACTAAAGCTTCATTACCATCGCCTTGATACTGACAGTGAAGACTTTGGCGCAGGCAACGCTCGGCTCGACCGACATAGAGCGCGCATGCTGGCTTAAATTCTGCTGGGTTATCGCGATAGCGAATGAGGAAAACTCCTAGCAGCGATAGTGGGACTCGCTCGATCGCATCGGGACAAAAATTCAATAGCGGACTCCAAGGCAACGCCTCTAGAGGTTTTCCACAATAATCCCGAATAGCAACAGATCCTATATGACTGGGGTCGCTCACCATTCCATACCGAACGAAGTTAAATATTGACAATTCAAATTTCTAAGAATGATCCCAGTCGGGTTTGATGAGCTTGCGATGGTTGAGGAAGCGATCGATAGACATGGCTGCAATACAGCCATCCCCTGCTGCCACAACAGCTTGTTTGTAGGGGGTATTGCGAATATCGCCAATGGCCCAAACCCCATCAATATTCGTTGCCATCGTTTCGTCAACTTTGACACCGCCATCATCTTTCAACTCTATGGCGTCGCCGGTGAAATCGGTAATTGGCTTCGAGCCACTTTGGTAAACAAAGACACCTTCAACTGCGAGCGTGCTGAGATCTGCCTCTCCTTTGGTTTTCATCTTGATACCAGTCACGCCGGACGTATCCCCTTCAACCGCAAGTAAGCGGGTCGAGTTCCAATGCTTGACATTTGATTGGCTCAAGAGACTGCGGACATGAGCGTCTCCATCTTGAGGGGCCTTCGCAGTTAGCCAGTGTACGGTTGAGGCGAATTTTGTCAAAAACTGTGCTTCTTCAACGGCTTCTTGATTGAGGCCGACCACTGCCACCTCGCGATCGCGATAGAATGCCCCATCACAGGTCGCACAATAGCTCACGCCTCGGCCCAGAAATTCCGATTCGCCCTTGATGGAAGAGGTACGTCCCATTGCACCCGTTGCGAGGACAAGAGCTCTGCTAACAAATGTCCCCTCTGGGGTGTAGACCTTTTTCAAAGGCCCTTGCACGTCAATACCAAACACCTGAGCTCGTTGATAGTTGGCTTCAAAAGAAATGGCTTGCTCGCGCATAACTTTCAAAAGCGCGTCCCCGCCCACATGACCTGCTACCCCTGGATAATTGGCAATGTTATGGGTGTTGGCCAAGG
>NZ_ASSJ01000060.1 GCF_000473895.1 Rubidibacter lacunae KORDI 51-2
GTACAGCCACTCGTCGAGGCTGGCTGCTTCCCAAATCGGGTAGAAGTGCAGACCAATTGCGTTGGAAGACGGCACAACGGCACCGGAGATGATGTTGTTGCCGTACATCAGGGAGCCAGCAACCGGCTCGCGGATGCCGTCGATGTCGACGGGCGGGGCTGCTACGAAAGCGATGATGAAGCAGGTGGTAGCAGTCAAGAGCGTGGGGATCATCAGCACGCCGAACCAGCCTACGTAAAGGCGGTTTTCGGTACTGGTAACCCACTGGCAGAACTGCTCCCACAGGTTGGCGCTCTCGCGCTGCTGCAGGGTAGTCGTCATGATGAGTGCTTATTGATTATTCGTTGTGGTGCACTTGGCACCATGTGTGTCATGATAGCGAAACCTTGCTGATTGTAAAGCGAATTTAATATTCATCTAAGCGTCGCTTCTACCCAGGTGGCCATTCCATCTGGCGTCCGCCGAGAATATGGAAGTGCAGGTGATCTACGGTCTGACCGCCATCGCGACCGGTGTTGGCAACCACGCGATAGCCATCGCTCAGCCCAGCTTGCTCTGCAATCTGCTTAAGAGTGACTAGTAAGTGTCCGAGGAGGGCCCGATCGCCGAGTTCGGCTGCAGAAAGCCTTGGTATGGGCTTTTTGGGGATCGCGATAATGTGGACGGGCGCTTGCGGGTTGATGTCTTCAAAAGCAAGGACGAGGTCGTCCTCATATACGATGTTTGCCGGGATTTCTCGGCGAATGATTTTGCCGAAGATAGTGTCGCTCATAGAGATTGACCGAATTTCTGCTCTCATTTTAGGGGGGTGGGGTCCGACAGCCTGACTATAACGAGTGCGATCTGCGTCTTAGCCTGGATTATTCACGAAGATTTTTACGAGGCCTCAAACCTTTGCTCTGACTAGGCTCCAATCCAGGTGAATAGAAACGCACTGTCATTGAGCGAAAAAGTCTGCAAGTCTTTCACGGCAAAAGCTTTAGGGTCTCCGCATAAGAGTTCATGAATAATCCAGGTTAGAAAATGCAATGGCGTCGCACGTTTATGCGACTGACGAACTCGAACAAAAGTACTAATCTCAACCTACGGGTTGAGGAAGGAGTATGCTGGCTCGGGTTTGGAGTGCGACACTTGTTGGGATTGATGCCATCAAGGTTGGGGTTGAGGTAGATATATCTGGCGGCTTGCCGGGCATTGTTGTCGTCGGTTTGCCCGATGCGGCGGTACAGGAGTCGCGCGAGCGGGTGAAGGCCGCGCTCAAAAATGCCGAGCTTGCCTTCCCCATGCGCAAGATCGTTGTCAATCTGGCACCAGCAGATTTACGGAAGGAAGGACCGAGCTTCGATCTACCGATAGCCGTTGGGATTCTGGCAGCGTCAGAGCAAGCCAGCGCGCAGTTGCTGCGGGACTATCTTTTCTTAGGGGAAGTGTCGCTAGACGGCAGCCTGCGACCGGTTGCAGGTGTGTTGCCGATCGCCGCTGCCGCTGCACGTCTGGGAATTGCTGGGGTGGTGGTGCCAGCGGACAATGCCCGCGAAGCAGCTGTAGTGGAGGGATTGACCGTTTATGGCTGCAAGCATCTTGGTGAGGTTGCCGGATTGTTAAGCCATCCGCAGCAAGCTACTCCCGTTCGATCGGATGCCCGCGAGCAATCGATCCAATCTCCAGTTGCCGCGCCAGACCTCAAGGACGTGAAGGGACAGAGCCATGCGCGACGCGCACTAGAGATTGCAGCCGCCGGCGGCCACAATCTGGTCTTTGTCGGACCTCCGGGAAGTGGCAAAACGATGCTGGCCCGTCGCCTTCCGGGGATTTTACCGCCGCTGTCCTTTAGCGAGGCCTTAGAGGTGTCCCAAATCCATTCGGTGGCTGGATTGCTCAAGGAGCGCGGTTCGTTATTACACGAACGTCCGTTTCGCAGCCCGCATCATTCCGCATCAGGACCTGCTTTGGTCGGCGGCGGCAGCTTCCCGCGACCGGGAGAGATTTCCCTGGCACATCGCGGCGTGCTGTTTTTAGACGAGCTGACGGAGTTCAAGCGCAACGTGTTGGAGTACTTGCGCCAGCCCCTGGAGGACGGCTGCATATCCATTTCGCGAGCGCGTCAGTCGGTAGGATTTCCAGCGCGGTTTACGCTGATTGCAAGCACGAATCCTTGTCCGTGCGGGTACTACGGCGACCCAATCCAGTCTTGCTCTTGCTCGCGAGCGCAGCGCGAGCGCTATTGGGCGCGTCTCTCCGGTCCGCTCATGGACCGCATCGACCTACAGGTTGCGGTCAATCGGCTCAAGCCCGAGGAGATGACTCGCCAGGCACGGGGCGAGTCATCGGCGAGCGTTCGCGATCGCGTGAAGGCTGCTCGCGAACGGGCGTTCCATCGCTTCCAAGCTACCGGACTGAGTTGCAATGCCGAGTTGCAGAACCAGCAGCTGCAACGTGTCTGCACCTTGGACGATGCCAGCCGCGGGTTGCTGGAAGGGGCGATTAGACGTTTAGGATTGTCAAATCGCGCGATGGACCGGATATTGAAGGTGGCGCGCACGATCGCGGATCTAGCCGGTACAGATCGGCTGCAAGCCACGCATGTAGCCGAAGCTATCCAATACCGCACGCTCGACCGCATGCAGCAATGATGCCAATGTAAGCGCAACGTGTCTGCCAGGCGGCCGCTATGGCAGGAAATCGATTCAGTATCAGTATCAACTGCAGCGTGCACTCGAACTGGCTTGCTTCTCTTACATGGGCCGCTTGCTTGCGCTAGTTATATCCCACGCAACGACATTTAAGGGACGACATTTCAGGTTAAGAGTGTTGAGTGTCAGGTCGCTCGGCACCAGAGGATTGCGTATCGGCAACAACTGCGGTGGTGTAGGCGGCTTTAGCTGCCGCTTGCTCGGCCGCCTTTTTTGAAGGTCCCGTCCCTATACCGAGGCAGTTGCCGCGAAACCAAACCTCGGCAGTAAAACGACTGGATGGATCCGTTGCGACCTTGGCTGCACGCACGCGATATTCCGGCAAGCTTTTGTGCTGCGCCTGAGTCCATTCTTGGAGGGCGTCTTTGTAGTTGTAGAGTGCTGGGTCGCGGCGGATGTCGTCTGCCCGGGGCACCAATAATGGGTCGAGCCAGGGACGGACCAGATCGAACGAGTGCGTACTGGCATAAAGCGCGCCCAGTACGGCCTCAAAGGCATCGGCCAGACGCGATCGTCGACCTGCAGGGTCTCCTGCCGCGCCGGTTGACATGAGCAAATAGCGCTCTAGTCCCAATCCATCTGCGAGTTCGGCGAGGACGCGATCGCTGACCAAAATCGAGCGCAATGCCGCAAACTCGCCGACCGTGCCGTCGGGGTACATCTCTTGGAGCAACTCCGATGCAGCCAAACGCAGCACAGAATCGCCGAGAAACTCCAGCTGTTGGTAGTTGACGCACGACGCGCTCGGGTGAGTTAGGGCACGGTCGAGTAATTCCCAGGCAATTGGGGCATCAGCCGGCAGTCCGAGCTTGAGAGTCAGACACTGTAAGTGTTGGAGGCGGGGTTGCGGTACGGTCATGGATTCGCAGTTGCGTGCAGTTGCGATTTTCGAGAGTGGGGCTCTCGGTGTGCCCGAATCCCAGCAGTGCGGCATCGCCGCTTAGAAATTGCTCGGCAGTCGCAGCAAGTATCAGCGTAAAGGCAAAAAAAATAGCCTTGGGTGCGATTGCAGGTCCATTCGCTCAACACTCGTTCATGCGTTGGGTTATCGCTACTTAGGCACGGATATCATACCCAGCTGCTATTCCTAACGAAGAAGCGTGCGAACGAACCCAGCTTCCGACGGAACTTGCTCGAGGCGTGCGATGAAGGAACGTTTGATTTTGAGGACATCTGCAGGCGAAAGGTTGAAGATGTCCCTAATTAGTTACTTTAGGGGAAGGATAAAAAGTCGATCTGTTCGACGCTGGTTTAATAAAGATTTCGAGCCGGCTCGAACGAAGACCTATCGTTTAAGCCATTCTCTGCCTGCAGTAACAAAAACAGAATTATAGCAAGCTGCACCAAGCTGTAGGCAGAGGCTGAAATGCCTGATTTGTAATAGTCTTCAGCTTAGGTCCGTACTTTGGAAAGTCCCTCACCCTCTATTCTTTACCCTGAACCATTCTTGCTAGATCGAGTGGCGACCAATTTCAGTGTGGAGCTGTTCGACCTGAACATCAATGCCATGCTGTCCGTGCTCATATGTCAGCATGCTGGTGATGCTGACAGCAACAACAGGCAGCAGCAAGAAAGTATTGAGGATAGTTGCGCGAAGCAAGAGCAAAGCGCGCGAAAGGAGCAAACGAACTACACCCGAGATCGATGGGGATCCAGTGGGCTGCTGGAGCGGCGAAATGTAATACACATAGTGCAAGCTAAACATGCACTTACAATTGCCCTAGACAGCATTGAAATCCCCAAAAAGTAACGGCACGTTTGGGTGCTAGAGCACGCCGCCCTCGCTCGCGATCGCTCGCGATCGCTTTCGTAGAGGGCGAGCAAATGCCTCTGCGGGTGGAACTTCGCAGTTTCGACGGGACCGCACGAGCGCATGGAAACCAGGCTTTGAAGGGTGCGGATGTACCCGGGAGCGATCGTTTACAAGGTTCGTGCACGACATCCATTGCCGCTTGCTGAGTTTGCCAGGAAATGCCAATGCGATCGCCTCGCAACGAATGCAGAGGGCTACATACTGTCGGCGATCGCCGCGAAAGGGGCACAATCTTGAGGTAGGAATTCGGTCGGTTTGTGCCGTGAGCGACCCGTTATTTGTCCCGTATCTTCCCCTTTCCGCGATTGCCCTGACGCCGTCCGCAGCTCGCACGCTCCAGCCGCTGGTGGCGGCCGGCGCGACGCTGTGGGTGCCGCCCGCGCTGATGCCGCTGCCAGATGCTCGACCCTATGAAGAACCGTTTGGGGCGTGGCTTGCCGCCCAGTGGCTGCAGCAGCGAGCTTTTGTCTTCGCGATGGCTACCGGTGCAGTCGTGCGAGCGATCGCGCCGCTGTTGAGCAACAAGTCCAGCGACCCGCCTGTGGTAGTGGTCGATCGCGCCGGCCAGTTCGCGTTGGGACTCTGCGGCAGCCATGCCGGTGGCGGCAATCGTCTGACGCGCTTGGTCGCCAACTATCTTGGCGCAGTGCCGGTTTTAACTGATGCGGCAGCTGATGCAGACCTGCCGAGCGTCGACGTGTTGGGCGTGCCTTTTGGCTGGCACCGAGGGAACGGCAACTGGACGGCCGTAAGTGCCGCTGGTGCGCGGTCGGAGCCGATCCGGGTGTGGCAGTCTGCCGGGTCGCATCTCTGGCGCGAGCAGTTGCCTGACGACCATCCTTTTGTTTTTGCAACGGACGCCGCAACTGCACCACTCGCTCCGGAGGCGGCCGGCAAGCCCATAGCAGAGCTGTGGATCGATGCGGTCGAGCGGGAATTTCCCCCCGAAACAGCAGCCGTGCAGTGGCACCCGCGGGTGCTCTGGATCGGCATCGGTTGCGAGCGGGGGACGCCACAAGCACTTTTGGAATCGGCGCTCGCGCGCGTGCTGGCAGAACGGGGTCTGACTGCCGAGGCAATTGCAGGCGTTGCCACGCTGGACCTCAAAGCCGACGAGCCGGGCCTGCGGTCGTTCTGCCGCGATCGCGACCTGCCGCTACAGGTGTTCGCACCGGAGGTGCTGCAGGCGGTGCCCGTGCCCAATCCGTCAGAGGTGGTCGCCGAAGCCGTTGGCACGCCGAGCGTTGCCGAGGCAGCCGCGCTGCAAGCCGCGGGCGATGGGGCAGAGTTGCTGGTGCCAAAGCAAATCGAACGTGGGGAAGGCGGAGCAGCCACGATCGCGATTGCGCAGGCAGTTTACGAGTTCACTGGACGAAGCGGGCGGCTGTACCTAGTCGGGATCGGTCCTGGCGCGACCGCGCAGGTCACCCCAGCAGCACGGGCAGCGCTGCAGCAGGCCGACGTTCTTGTTGGGTACGCGCGCTATCTGGACTGCGTTGCACCGTTGCGACGGCCGGGGCAGATTGTCGAACCCTATCCGATCGGGGCGGAGTTGGAACGGGCCCGTCGGGCGATCGCACTGGCCGAATGGGGGCTAACGGTTGCCGTCGTTTCATCAGGGGATGCAGGCATCTACGGTATCGGTGGCGTGGTTATGGAAGAGCTGCGCCAGTTGGGATGGGACGGACGCGAGCCGGCAGTCGAGATTTTTCCCGGCATCACCGCGCTGCAGTCGGCTGCCGCGCGCGTTGGTACGCCCTTGATGCACGATTTCTGTGCTATCAGCCTCAGTGATTTACTTACCCCTTGGAGCGCGATCGCCGCCCGTCTGGAAGCTGCCGCCAGTGCCGATTTTGTGACGGCTCTCTACAACCCGCAGTCGCGCGATCGCAAGCGCCCTTTTGCAGCAGCTTGCGAGATCTTTATGCGCTACCGCGATCCAGAAACACCCGTGGCAATCGTGCGCAATGCTCTGCGCAAGGACGAGCGCGTCTACCGCACGCAGCTCGATCGCCTAGAAGATGCGCCGGTGGATATGGTTTGCACGGTTATCATCGGCAACCGCAGCACGCAGTTTTATGGCGACTGGATGCTGACGCCGCGCGGCTACCTCGGGTTCGGGGCAGATGAAAATACGCCTGCAGACGATTAACACCGATGCCGCGCGAACGGCATGCTTCAGGACCTTATCATCAAGATCGTCAAGGCCCGCAAAGGGCATCGCCGAGGCGATCGCGGCAGAAGGCTTGTTCTTGGGCGTTGAGGTCGGTCCACTCGACGTCGCGGCGGAGAACGATACCGTTGTGACCGGCTAGGAAGCGCGGGAGTTGCCCGTAGGCAATTGTCTCCAAGGTGCGAATATCGTAGGTGGTGTAGGTCGTCAGTTCTGGTTTCTCGAAGTTAACGTCGAGAACCGTTAGGGCTTTCCAGGGCGGGAGGTTGCTATCGATCAGCGGGCGCGGACCCGAGCCGAGAATGCCCATGTGCAGCAGCTGTAAGTCGCCGCGATGGCCGGGATAGTAGGCGTGGTGGTGGCCGCTAATATAGGTGTGGACGTTATATCGCTCTAGCATCGCGCGCAGTTCGTCGGCGTTTGCCATCACTTCCGCCGGTTCGTTACGCCCGACTGCCACGGCGTAAAGCGGCAAGTGCCCGAGCAGGACCCGCAGCTTGGCATTTTGGGCTTCGGGACTGGCGAGCGCCAGCTCTACCCAAGCCAACTTCTCGTCAGGAATGCGATGCGAGGAGCCGTCCCACGCCAAGAAGAAAACATCGCCGGATTTGAAAGTGTAATAGAACGGAAACTCAAAGCGATCGATGAAGTCAATGCCGGGGTCGTGCTCTGGTTCGAGCCAGTATTCCGAAGCCAGGTCGCGTTCGCGTTGGAACAGAAAGGAACCGCCGACGCCAAGGGCACTGGAGGCATCGTGATTGCCGATGGTGAAACCGTAGGGCAACCCCGCGTTCCGCAGCGGCGCCGCAACGTGCTCGTCGAATCCCTGCCACATGGCGCGGATTTGTTCATCGGAAAGCGTGGGGTTTTGCCCTGCCACCATATCGCCGCTGCAGACGACGATATCCGGGTTCCAGAACTGAATTAGCGCCATGCCTTTGTCGACTTCCGGATCGTAGTCCGTTGAGCCATAAATGCCGTTGAGGTCGCTGACGACGACCATGCGTACGTCGCCGCGCGGCGGATCGAACACCTTACCTGCACCGCCCGCGTTTGCCAAAATCGCTTGCGTTGCCTCAGGGAGCAGTCTTGGTGCGGGTGCGGACAGTTGCGGTTCCGAGGCGTCGGGTTCGGGTGCGATCGCCTCTACTGGCGGTGACGCATGCGGGGCAGTTGTCTCGGGTTGTTGGGGCGAGCGGCACCCCCACGCCACAACCAGGACCAAACATATTCCGATTGCGAGTCTCCGTCCAAAACGCTTCCAGTTCATAGACCAACACTTGCAAGTTGCTATCGAGCCCATTCCTATCGAGCCCATTCATTGTCAATCACGCTGCAGTCATTTGACCTGCAGCGCTTCCCCTGGAAAAAAGCAGGCAACCGTCCCAATAGTCTGGGGATAGTCTGGTGCGACCTCAGTGTTGAAGAGCGAACAGAGATTTAGAGTTTGTTGAGGATCTTGGCAACAATTTGCATGCCTGAGACTGCCTGCCAACCGAAGATACCGAGCATCGCTAGGTTTAGAGCAATGTGGGTGTTGCGGGCCCATTCATGTCCTTGCTGCATGAGCGGCGTCAGGGCTGCGGCAATTGTCAGCATGCCTACCATACCCAAACCGGCAAGCAGATGCGGACCGAGGAATAAGCGGCCGTTGTTGATATACGTCACCGCCATCCCGCCGAGACACCCTAGCGTAACTAACGCTAGCAGCGCCGATCCGATCTGGTGATGCTTGTCGCGCGACTTCCGCTCGATCAGCAATTGCTTGCGGAGAGCCTTGTCATCCGTCGTCCGTCCCCGCCGCGCCTGCCAGCCGAGATAGAGCGCGTAACCAGCTCCTGCTAGCAGCACCCACATAAAAATTGGGTGGAATGCCTGCGACCAAACCTTTACCGAATCGGGAATTTCGATGCCCATGACTGCCAGTCCTTGCAAAACTCGCTCTCAAAACCGGACTCTTCAAGCGCGCGCAATTCGCGCTCGGAAATCCTTTGGCTTATTTTAAGCTTTGTAACAAGCATTGCATAGGCGTTTGCTGGATGTGACTAAGAGAAGTTTGGGATAGGTCAGGATCTCCTGCAAAGTCCGGGCTCGGTCCCTCAATCCAGCTAGGTGTGGTGATGTGCTTCCCCATCGGCTGGCTGCCTGACCCAGTTGCAATCGCTGATGACCGATCGCATCATCACTGGCGTCTCTTCTCAAACCTTGCCACACTTGTTCTGTCAGCGGAGCCACCGTCCCGCTTTTTGTCTCAGGATTCCATCCGCTCGTTCCAAACGCTGCGGGTTCTCATTCCCGACTAGGTGCTGCTGAACTGGCCTCAACACTCGCCCGTACCGACCCCACTCATCGGTACATCAGCAGACACAATCGGTCTCACCCCTGTTCGGCACCAGCTCTGCCGGCAACGGCTCGTTGTGCTTGCCGACCGGCCCATCTAACATCAGCCCGCGTTCTTGGGCAAAAGTGACTCCAACCCAGCGGTCGCCACAATCAATGTCTTGAAGGCTGTAATGATTCTGCATTTTTTGATCGAGGACCAAATTTTTTCGGCACCCACAGGTTCGCACGCTACGTTCCAAATTAGCTGGTGATGTATGAGTGCGCTTTATTGCCTCAAGCGGGCTGGCTGAAGTGGCTGATGCCCTGCAAATGCTGACCTCAGCGTGAGTTTGCAGGATGTGTTCTCCTGCTGCGGCATTACTTGGTATCGGAAGTAGAGGGTGCCGAATGTGTCGACAAAAGCAGGTTTGCATCAATGGCATTTGAAGCGACGGCTATCTTAGCTGATGCCACCTTGTTTGTGAGTCTTGAGACGATCGCTGAGGAGGCAGTGGATTGAAACGAGTCTTGACCGACGCCGAAATTTCCTCTGACAGATCCAACTCTGCTTTGGTTAACAACCCGCAAACCTTTTACGAGTGTGATAGCCAAGATTATTGTTCGAGGTATGTATAATTACGCAATCCACGTTCGTACGTACGGAGCAGGCGCTGGGCGTCGGGTAGTGCGATTTGCTGGCTCGCGATCGCGCACTCGGTTCGCCGGCGCAACGCCTCGACTAAGTCTTCGGCATCGTAATGAACGCGCGCGAGTATCTCGGTCGCCGTATCGCCGCGGATTAGGTGCTCGATTTGATAGCCGTCTGGGCGGACACGTACGTGGGCAACGTTCGCATCGCCGAACAAATTGTGCGCGCTCCCTAAAATCTCTTGATATGCGCCGACTAGAAACACGCCCAGGTAGTAGGGCTCGCCCGCAACCGGCGGGTGTAGCTCGAGAAAGGGTTTGCTATGGCCGCTTGTGCTCGGAAAGCGATCCAGCCGTCCGTCGCTGTCGCAGGTCAGATCCGCGAGGGTGGCGCGCTCGGACGGTTCGGTATCGAGGCGGTGAATTGGCAGTATCGGGAATAGTTGCTGTAGCGCCCAGCTATCGGGCAACGAGCGAAATACCGATAGATTGACGTAATACGTTGCTGCCAAAGTCGCTTCCAAATGGCTGAGGTCGTCGGGCACGCTCGGTAGGGTGCGCAGGCAATCGCGGATCTGGCGGCAGCACGCCCAATACAAACGCTCGACCCGGGCGCGATCGCGCAAGCTCAGGTACCCGAAGTCGAACAAGCTCGCAGCTTCGTCCTTAAATTGGACGGCGTCGTGATAGGACTCCTGCAGGTTGTCCGGCGCGATCGCGGCATAGGTGTCGCGCAGCTCTCGTACGAGTGCGTGTTCGGACTCTGCAGGGGAACTGTCCGAAGAGCTACTGTCCGAGCGCGACAATGCGATCTCTGCACTGGGTTGCAACTCGGGTGGGGTGTTGATGCCGAGCACGTTCGCAATCAATACTGCGTGATGCGCGGCGATCGCCCGACCGCTTTCGCTGATCAGGGTTGGCAAGGCAACCCCTGCGCGATCGCAGGCTTCTTTCACTTCTGCTGCGATGTCGTTGGCGTAGTTTTGCAGGCTGTAATTCTTTGAGGCATCGCTGTGAGTTTTGGAGCCGTCATAGTCCACAGCCAAACCGCCGCCCACGTCCAAGTAATGTAAATTTGCCCCGAGCTGCACCAGTGCTACATAAAGCTGGGCGGCTTCGCGGATTGCGGCTTTGATCGTCCCGATCGCGGCAATTTGCGAGCCGATGTGGAAGTGCAAGAGCTGCAGGCACTGTAACTGTCCGCTCGCGCGTAACTGCTCTACGGCTGCTAACAGTTGCGGCGCGCTCAGCCCGAACTTGGCGCGATCGCCTGTCGAAGCGCTCCAGCGTCCGCTGCCTGCTGCGCTCAGCTTGGCCCGCACGCCCAGTAGGGGCTCCAGATTGAACTCGTGACTTAACTCGAGTGCGATCGCGAGTTCCTCCAACTGCTCGACCACCACCACCGGCGTTTGCCCCAACCGCGATGCCAGCAACGCCATCGCAATGTAATCGCGGTCTTTGTAACCGTTGCATATCAAGAGCCCATCTGTGCCAGAGGGATCCCCATGTGCTTCCAGCACTGCCAGCGCCAGCGCCAGCTCGGGCTTCGAGCCCGCTTCTAACCCCAAGCAATAGGGCCGGCCAGCTGCCACGATCGCCTCAACTAAGTGGCGTTGCTGGTTGCACTTGAGCGGATACACGCCCCGATAGCTGCCGTCATAGCCATAGCGCGCGATCGCGCGTTCGAAGCAGGAGTAAAGCTGCCCGATTCGATCGGCCAGAATATCCGGGAAGCGGAGTAATAGGGGTAACTCAACGTCTCGCTGGCGCAGAGATGTCACCAAATCGTATAAATCCAGCGAGGCACCGCCCCCGCCTTGAGGCGACACTAGCACGTGCCCGCCAGCATCTGCTGAAAAATATGGCGCGCCCCAAGCAGGCAACCCGTAAAGCTCCTCGCTATCGGCTGACGTCCACGCGACGCGCTTGCGATCGGCTGGAAGCGCTGGCACTGAAGTTCCTCCTAATAAATGCAACTGGTCGAGATCGATGCCGAGACAGTCGACCGACTATTCCAAACTCCTCGCCAGCCCTGCAGCCATACGGACGTACTCCCCCTAGCTGCAAGCACAGAGGGTGCGCGTGGAAACACTGTCGACTGGGGATGCGGCAATCAGCAAACAGAGTTCTCCATCGCCGCTTGACAATGGCTGCTGTCTAGCCGATGTTACCGAATGCATTGCCAGCCCCTTGAAACAACAGCCACGACAAAAAGAAGTTGGTCACGAAGATTGCCAGCAGCGACGTCACCACCGCGGTGGTCGTTGACTGCCCGACTCCCTTGGCTCCTCCGGTAGTTGTCAAACCCCAACTACAACCGATTGTGGCAATGAGTGCCCCAAATACCACCGACTTGATCGCTGCACTAGCTAGGTCCCAGGAATCGAGAAATTCCCGGGCCGAATTCAGAAATACTTGTTGCGGCAAGTCGTACACGGTGGTTGCGATTAACAACCCGCCTGCCATACCTGTCAGCAATGCCAGAATTGTCAGTAGTGGCAGCATCAAGCAACAAGCGATCAAGCGCGGCAACACTAGGAAATCGATCGGATCGGTGCGCAGAATGTACAATGCGTCGATTTGCTCGGTCACTTGCATCGTCCCGATTTCCGCGGCAAAGGCCGACCCCACGCGTCCAGCCAGCACTACTGCCGTCAGCACTGGGGACAGCTCTCGTGCAATCGCGATCGCCAATACGCCGCCTACTGCCGAACTGGCACCAAAGTTGATAAACTCCCGCGCGACCTGAATCGTAAACACCATCCCGACAAATGCTGCAGTCAGCATTGTAATCCCGATCGAATCCGGGCCCACCACCGCCATCTGCTCGAGCGTGTTCCGTCGGTGAATATTTCCCGGTCGAAGGTGAAAGAGGAGCTGGCCGCCCAGAAACAGCGCTGCCAGTGCTCGCTCAGCCCAACGTCCAAATCCCGCAGCTGCTGCCATTGTCGGTCTAGCTCGCCTCGCCTGGATCGACGCGGAACCGTTCCACCGAAGCCAGCAGGTCGCCCGCCAGACTTACTAGGTTCTGAAGCGCACCAGACACCTGCTGTGACTCCTGAGATGTTCCTTGGGCAGTCATTTCAACGGACTGCATGACCTGTGCTACTGAGCGGGAGGTTTCTGTTTGCTCGACCGTGTCGGCCGTAATCGAGCGCACCAGAGTGTCGATGCGCTTGGAGACCTGAATAATGTCTTCCAGAGACTGCTTCGCCTGTTCGGCGCGATTCGTTCCTTCGATTACTTGTTGAGTGCCTTCTTCCATCGCCACCATGACCGAACTCGTCTCACTTTGAATCTGCAATACGATTTTTTCGATCTCCCGCAATGACTTTGCAGAGCGGTCTGCTAGCTGGCGCACCTCGTCTGCAATCACGGCAAATCCACGTCCCGCTTCGCCAGCGCGTGCCGCCTCAATGGATGCGTTCAATGCCAGGTTGTTGGTTCGAGAGGCAATCTGAGAAATTGCCGAGACGATCTTGGAAATCTCTTGGGATGATTCGGCAAGACGTTTTACTTTGCGTGCCGTTTGCGCCACCGTCTCGCGAATCTGCAAAATGCCAGCCACCGCACTGTCTACAGCTTCGCCCCCCCGCAGTGCCGTTTCCGATGCCTGCTGCGCCACGTCCTCTGCTTCCTGAGCGTTTTCAGCCACGCGTTGAATCGAGTCGGTCATCATCTGCACCGAATTTAACGTGACCGCTAGTTCCTCTGCCTGCCGCAGCGCGTCCTCCGATAAGCTGTGCGCGAAGGATTCGCTCTCGGCAGAACACTTGTTAACCTGCCGCGCAGCCTCTTTCACCTGCTGCACGATGGTTCTTAGGTTGCGAATCGTTAAGTTGAAGGCATCGGCAACTGCACCCAACACATCTGCACTAACTTCGGCCTGTACGGTCAAGTCGCCACGAGCTGCGCCTTCTACGTCGTCCAGCAGGCGGATCACCTGGCGCTGCAAGTCCTCTTTAGCTTGCTCTTGCTCTTGAGCTTTGCGCTGCGCTTCGTTGGTGACAGTCGCGATCGCGCGCGTCATCTGGTTGAAACCCGCCGATAGCTGCCCGAGCTCGTCGCCTGAGTAAACAGTTGCTTTCGCGTTTAAATTCCCTTGCTGTACGGCATAGAATTGTGCTTGCAAGTCAGCAGTCGCACGCTTGGTGTGGCGCGCAACTGCGCCGCCAATAAGCCAGACCGTCCCGAAGCTAGTAATACCCGCGATCGCGCCCATGGCTGCCGAGATCTTGAAACGAGCCGGGGGGGACGAACTGCCCCCGCCCGAAATTGGCAGTAACGTTCCGGCCAGGAGCACAGCCCCGGCTGCCACGATCCCGGCCGCTCCAGCCACATACAACTGCTTGCGCCCGAGCGGTGCGTCGTGTAGGGCGGCCAGTATCCCGCGTGACCGGACTGTCGGCTCTTCAGAACCCGACAAAAATTCTGCCGATGTATCGGCTGTCCACCCCGACGTTGAAGTTGCTTTGGAAGCTGGGGGAGACGGCACTTGCGTCCCGCTCGACATGGTGCCCAAGTCGTCCACTTCGTTATCCGCTGTGGCGAAGCTGCGACTTTCGAGCTCGTTCATATCTAGCTGGGGCAACCTGAAGTCCGCTAGGTCTTGAGCTGCTGCCGATTCCGACCACGTCGTTTGCTCGACATCGACTGACTGAAATCCATTCTCGACAGCGTCATGAGTTCCAGTCAGGTTTGCGTCGGACAGCTCGACAGATGCTTCAAAAGCATCGCCAGCCCCTTCACCCGGCATCATCAGCAGCGTGGCTGCATCGCTAAGCTCGCTGTCTGCTTCCCCTTCACCATCGTCTTCGCGAGCAAAACCGGTGACTTCGCCCGTCGTATTCTCTCCCGTATCAAACGGTATCCCGGTGGGTTGGGAATCTTCTTCCGTAGGAACGACAAACCCTTGTTCGCTGGTACTGGTTTGTTGATTTGCTTCGTTGCTATCAAGGACAAACGGATCCTCGACACTCCAGTCGCTCGGCAACTTTTCGCTGGCAGCTGCCATTCCGTCCTCCGACAGAGTCGTTGCAAACGGATCGAGCGCATCTGCCGCCGGTAAAGTAACTTCGCTACCCTCGTCCCACTCTTCCAAACTGCTGAGGCTGCCGCTCAACGGCCCTGAAAATGGCTGCGATGCGAGGTCGCCTCTGTCGGGCGACGGCGGCGAGAGTTCGGTGACGTTATCCGAGTGTTGCCCTTGCTGCTCCTGCCAGCGTTGAGCGTCCTCGATACCCTTACGGGCATAACCGAGAAAGTCCTCCTCAGCCGTTACGCTCAGAACTCGCTCGTACTCGGCACGGGCGCGGTCGTATTGTTCGAAGCAGCAATAAATGTGTCCCCGCAGCAGCAGAATACTCGGGTCGGTCGGCGACTTCTGAATTAGGCGATCGGCAATATCTGCTGCCTCTTTATAGCGACCCTGAATATAGGCGCGCTCGGCGCGTTGGTATTCCTGCTCGTACTGCGTACTTAGTGCCATTTGCCTTCTCTACCGCTGTTTCCTGCTGCTACTGGGGGATTGATTCCCGTTGCCATGAGACGCAACCGCGCGACTTGCGGTTGCCAGCGCGTCTAAGCAGCCCAACGCGCCGAGCGAAGAATTGCTGCCGCATCGAGCAAGCGCAAGCAAGGCCCTGATTGGGCATCGAGGTCCCACTCGCCGCTAACGAACGATGTCATGCTATCGGGAACGGAACTCGACATGCGTAGCCGGTTGGTGTCCAACCAGTCCATGCCGATGATGTCCTCAACAGCCAGCCCAATTGTCGTCTCCTGCTCCTCAATGGCGATTACGGGAATTTCAGACCGCTCGGTCGTTAGTGCCGTTGTTTCGCCCAGGAACTGCCCGAGATCGGCAACCCAAATAACTTGCCCGCGAAGGTTCATCGTACCGAGCAGTAAATATGAAGCATTGGGAATTGCTGTAATCAGCCCGGGCGACTGAGAAACCACTTCGCGGATCCCAGTTGCCGACAGTGCAAACTCCTTACCCGAGGGAATGCAGAACCGCAAATAAAGCTCACCCTCAGGGGCAAGCCGCTGCTCGAAATCCTCAACAGCAGCGTTGCTAGGAACTAGGTTGCCGAGAAGTGGTTGGTCGGCCGTCATGGCTACTCCCTCCCGCGCAAAAGCTGTTTGACCGTGCCGATTAGTTCTGCTGGCTCGAAGGGTTTGGAAATATAGGCATCAGCACCCTGCTTGATACCCCAGTAGCGATCGAATTCTTCGCCCTTGGAAGAACACATCACAACGGGAACGCCCTGAGTCTCGGGGTCGGTTTTAATCTGACGGCAGACCTCGTACCCGTTCATCCGCGGCATAACAATATCTAAGACAACAATATCGGGGCGACTCTCCTGAATACGTTCGAGTGCTTCAACACCGTCGCTAACGCTTTCTACGGCTGTTTGCAACTCGCTGTCCTTAAGAATGTCCGAGATCATCTGCCGCTGCGTTAGGCTATCCTCTACCACCAAGACGGTGCTCATGTCTCTCTTCCCTGATAGGTTCCTACCGCTCCAAACCGGTTTAGGGCAATCAATAACTTAGAATGCCCAAACTTTAACTTAGAATGCCCAAACTTTTGCCCTTCAGTATCCCCCAAGACCCGCTGACTTGCTTGCCCGGAGTCGGGCCGATAAATCTCCTCGCCTTAGATGCTTAGCAAGCAGTGCGGCAGGTTCGCTTTCGTCAAAGGGTTGGAACAATAATTCAGTTGCTCCAGCAAGCTGTGCTCGCATGCAATCGAAATAGTTGCTGTCGATAGGTAGGATTATCGCGATCGGAGCGTGGCGATAATTCGCAGTTGCTCGCAACATCGCACAATACTCATCGCCTGCCAGCATGGGTAGCGATAGCGCGCAAAAGATAAAGTCTGGACGAAGCTCGAAAGTAAGATCCAGAACCCGGCGCATGTCGTTAACAGCCACCGTGTTGCAATCGTACTGATTCAAACTATACTCCACGCGCTGGCAGTTCGTCACGTCACTATCTATACAAATAACCTGGGGTTTGTGCGGTTCTTTTGGTGGGGTAGCGCTTGGCGTTCCATCGACACGCGATAGTTGGACCCAACCGCACTCGACGTAGGGGTAAATTGCCTTGGCCGTTGACAACAAGTCACGGTTGAGCAGGCGAGCTATGCGCCTTAGGGAGAGGTTGCCATTACAAGCACGAGCAAGGCTACGGAACGCTCGCTCGCTCAAGGCGGATTGCAAAGAGCAGCGATCGACAACAGTTGGGCGCTGCTCGGGCGACTGCACGTGCGGGTGCAATAGCTTCCATTGCTGCAATTGAAGGACGGCCAGCGGTGCAACTTCGCTAGGGGCAAGGGCAACGAGTTGAGGTTCGAGAGCTGGTCCGGACTGGAACCAGAACCGACCCTGCTGGAGGCTCATTAGATCGAATAAGGTCTCCACAACAAGGTTCTCAAGTACAAAGCGTCCTTGAGCGGGAGATAACAAGCGGTGTTCGAGCAGCTGCCACAGATAAGTATGTTCGAGGGGACGGGCGCAATCGCTAAGAGAATAACCCGCGTCGAGAGCACTAGCGGCACCTTTGTAGCGCCGCAGTGAATCGCGCAGTCGCAGAAGTGGATCGCTGTGGAGCTCGGTTGCAAAAACAATCCGACCCTGAGCGAGTTCCACCGACCAGAATCGCAAGGATAAGCACTCGCTACCCGATGTGGGGGCTTCTACAAACAACACGCCCGTTCGCTGACCCAATTCAAGGAATTGCAGTATGCTACGGATGTCGATCTCGTCAAGCGTACCTTGCAGCATGGCTTTGAGAAGCTTTGGTTGCATCAATCACGAGCCTGGCAATAATCAAGTGAGCGATTGGGGCGCAACGGACAAGTTCGGCATCGACCTCAAGACGCAGCGGGGATTAAGAGTGTGCTGTACATCGTGGAAGTCAAGCGACAGACTAAGACATTTATGGGTACTCCCAGGACGATGTTGAAGTTGCTGGGATGCCAGCGCAGCGACCAAGGTTGGAGTGCCGTTCAAGGTGACGAGACGCTGACACTTGAAGACGCAAGCATGAACTTCAATGAGGGTTCGCTGCTGTTAGTTGACCTCTCAAGCACCCGTCAATTGCAAGGGCGTCCCGAGTTGGCTGGTGCAAAGCTAGTGGGACTGTTGCAGAATCTCTCACGACTGGTGGAAAAGTCAAGAGG
The DNA here is from genome assembly GCF_000473895.1 of Rubidibacter lacunae KORDI 51-2. Taxonomy (NCBI): domain Bacteria; kingdom Bacillati; phylum Cyanobacteriota; class Cyanophyceae; order Chroococcales; family Aphanothecaceae; genus Rubidibacter; species Rubidibacter lacunae. The sequence goes on from NZ_ASSJ01000060.1 coordinate 17,838, forward strand.
TCAGGAAGAGGAAATCGAACAGTGGAAGCAGTCTCTGACTTACCAAGCTCAGGAGCTTAATCGCCGCGAAATGGAGATGGAAAGTGCGGAGATGGAGTTGGAGGCGGCTCGCGATCGGATCGAGTCAATGGAAAAGGATCTTAGCCGCATAGAGCAAGAGCGTGCCGATCTCGAACGTTTGCGCGCCGATCTCGGTAGCCGCCCGGAGTTTCAAAGCGGTGCGTTGCTGGATGAGTCGCAGATGATGCAACTGCGCGGTGTTGTCGAGCAACTCTCAGCAATTGGTGGAGCGGTGCTCGAGCCAGCCCGGGAGGCCATTTCGATGGTCGAGCAGCAACAGCAGCAACTTGCCCAGCGCTCCGAGCAGCTCGACCGCGAACGTTTGGAAGCCCAGCATAAGACCAACGAAACCGAGCATCAGCTAAGACGATTGGGCGCTTTGCAACAGGAGCTGGGCGACCTACAAACAACTCTTGATGAAGTTCGTACGCAGTCGCGAGCTCAGGACCGGGTGCTGGAGAGCAAACAAGAAACTCTCAAGTTACTGGCTCGCCAACTCCAAGCTCAGAGTGAGTTGCGAGACTCTCTGGCCTATTTAGCAACGACATCGAATTTGGTCAAACTCACCCAAGCGCTAGATCTCGATGCGCTCGAGCAAATGCCTGTTGAGGATTTGCAGGGTACGGTCGATTCGCTTCAGCGCGACCTCGAAAAGGCTATTCCCTTCGTGAACGACCAAGAAGAAGAATTACGCTTTCAGTGCGGGCGCATTGAGGAACTACAGGAGCAACTACGGCAAGCTGGCGAGGTCGAGCGCTCGAGCGTCCAGCTGGAGCTGGAGGAGGAAATGGATCGCTATCGTTTTTTAGAAGAAACGCTTGTCGGTCAACGCCGAACGCTAAAGATCCGGGAGAATATCCTGGAACAACATCAGCACGTCTTAATGCGCCGACAGGGTTATTCTGTAGAGTCCGACGCGATCGAGCGCATCGATCTCGGTCCTGTCTTGCACCAACTTGAGGAGCGCCGCGCGCACCTTGAGGAAGAGCTACAACGCATCGACGGCACGATCGAGCAGCTGCGTTCGGGGGCGGGGCAATTACAGGAGCAGGTACGATTCTACGAGAGCCAGTGCGCTTCCAAACGTAAGGAAGTGCAAGTGGCCGAAGCAGTACTTCAGCAATTGCAGGCAGCGGCTGCCAGAGTGTGGGGCCAAGTTAATGCCAGCGAAGCGATGCTGCAGCAGCAACGAGATGCACTCCAGGCTACCCGCGAACGGCTCGAAGCAGTGGTGCTAGAGGTAGGTGGCAATCACTATCGAGAGGTGTTGGGCGAGGTGCAACGTGCACTGGGGTTGTTGGCACCCTCGGAGGTTAGCGCAAGCTGATCTAGAGCCACAGCGATCTCGTTGAAATAGAGTTGCTAAAATCGACTCGCTGCTGCTGCCGAAACTGCTTATGGACGCACCCTACCGCGGGTTTGTCGTGTCTCATACTCACTGGGACCGGGCTTGGTATTTGCCCTTCCAATCATTCCGTTTTCGGCTCGTTCGGGCGATAGACAGCTTGCTAGTGCTGCTGGATCGCGATCGGGGCTTTCGTGCGTTTGCCCTCGACGGTCAAACAGTCTTGCTAGAGGATTATCTGGAAATCCGCCCCGAGCGAGCGTCACACCTGCAGGAATATGTTAAATCCGGCCGCTTGTCGGTAGGACCGTGGTACACGATGCCCGACTTATTTCTAGCGAGCGGGGAAGCGATCGTACGCAACCTACAAATCGGGCAGCGATTGGCAGAGCAATTTGGCGGCAGCTTGGCGATCGGCTACGCCCCCGATCCATTCGGCCATTTCGCACAGATACCCCAGATTCTACGTGGGTTCGGCATCGACACCTACATTTTCATGCGCGGGCTGGATGCTGCGACAAAAAAGACGCACGGTGCCGTGTTCGACTGGGCGGCACCGGATGGCTCGACAGTGACGGCGGTTTACCAACGCGAAGGCTATTTCCCGATGGGTGCTTTGGGACATCCAAGTGTCTTCGGGCGCTTTGAAGGTCACAAGCCAGACATGGCACTGGCTGAGGAGAGAGTGAGAGGCGCGATCGCAACCATGGCACCGCTCCAGAGAGAATCGGCACTGTTGTTGAGCAATGGCTTCGATCACATGCCACCGCAGCCGGAGCTGCCGCACTTGCTGGCTCGATTAAATGCCGACCTCGACGAGATCGAATTGGAGCACGCGACCCTGTCGGAGTTTACGGACGCGCTGCAGCAGGAGCGAGGCGAACGCCAGGTTTACCGCGGCGATTTACTCGGTAACGCCGATCAGCCGATATTGTCGAGCGTGTATTCGACACGCATGTACCTCAAGCAGCAGAACCACCGCAGCCAACAATTGCTCGTGCAATATGTCGAACCTTTCAGTGTTTGGATGCAAGCAATGGGTTTGGGAGCCGACATCCGGCCGTTTTGGGAGCGAGCCTGGAAACTGTTGCTGCAGAACCATCCCCACGACGATATTTGCGGCTGTAGCGTCGATGCCGTCCACGACGATGCCGAGTACCGCACGCGCCAAATCGAGCAAATCGCCGATGCAATTCTCGTCGAGCACCTCGAACGTTTGCAGCAGTTCGGGTTTGCAGCTCCAGCCCAGACTGCCAGCCGCGGTTCTGACGTGTGGGTGTTCAATCCCCACCCGCATCAGCAGCGTTACCGAGTCATCACGAATGTTTTGTTCCCAAATCCAGATGGCGAATGGGGCGAACCGCCGCCCGAGCGCCAGCTAATCGGTTGCGACGGCGACGGTCGAACGCTGAACGTCGCAGTTCTCAATAGCGAGGCACCGGTGGTGCGATCGCGCTACCTGGAGACGACGTGGGGGCGCCGCTATGACGCGACCTTTGTTGTAAACGTCCCGCCCCTGGGCTATCAGCTCGTGCGCCTCAACGAACTTGACGCGCCGATCGCACCAGCAGTCGAGCCGCCGTCGCCAGTGCTAGAAAACGCGAGTTATCGCGTCGAGGTTGTCGGCGATCGCGTCGAGCTGACCGAGAAGGAAACCGGCACGTTTTTTCCCAACGTCTTGCAGTTTGAGTATCAGCTAGATCGCGGCGATACCTACTCGTTCGGTCCGGCCCCCGAGTGCGGGCCCTGGTGGGCAACGCTAATGGGTGCAAGCTGGCACCCGCAGCGCTGCGACCTACTGCAGCTAAGATATGCGCTTGACGTGCCTCTCTCGGCTGATGCCGATACAACAACAAATTTAGAACTGAACGTCTGGCTGGAGCTTGACGAGACCCGATCGCTCGCCGTCACGGTTATGTATGAAAATTGTGCTCGCGACGGTCGCCTACGCGCCGTGTTTCCGGTTGGATTTGCCACTGACACCTCGCTAGCAGACGGTCATTTTCGCCTCGCCGAGCGTTGCAAACCACCGCAACGTACCCCCGAATCGGACCCCGAGTGCTACGGAACCTATCCAGGTGAGTTGGACTATCCCACCCACCACCAGGGCGACTTCGTCCTCGTTGAAGGTGCAACACATCGTGTCTGGATCGCCAACCGCGGCCTGCCGGAGTACGAGTTGCTAGACCCTGAAGGCGATACTCGCGTTGCCGTTACGCTCCATCGCGCAGTTGGCTATTTATCCGTGGGCGGCGGACGCATTCGTCCGTGCCAGGCCGGTCCATCCGTCCCGACACCCGGCGCGCAGTGCTTGCGATCGCTCCGAGCCGAACTAGCGTTTGGTGTCGGCACGATTGCCCGCGAAATTGCGATTCGTTGCGCTCGTGCATTTGCCCATCCGGCTTGGGTGAGGGAGATGCCGTATCTACCCTACGTTAAGGGCGATGCCGAAACGCGGCTGCCGCGTTCGGGAACGCTACTGCGCTCAGAAAACCCTTGGATTCTGCTGTCGGCGCTCAAGCCAACCGAGCACGACCAAATCTGCGTCTTGCGCGTTTGCAACCTCAGCGACCGCCTGCAAACAGCACGGCTGCAACTCGGGTTCCCGGCGGCCGCCTACTGCCGAACCACTCTATATGAGACGTGGGACGAAAGCAGTGCCCAGTTGTTGTCCGAAAACCGGATCGAACTCGTACTCGAACCTTACCAAATCGCTTCTTTGGCGATCGCGTTGGGGAACTAGCTCCTAGAAAAAAGTTGGTGGTGGGTGCAACTGCTCGGGCACTCCACATCCCGACATCAACAGCCTGCGATTAATCTTCGTGGTCCTCGAAGGGATCGTCGAGTTCCAACGACGGCGGACCGAACGATAAATATACCGAGTACCCAGCAACGCCTAAAACCAGCGTACCGATACCGATGATAAGAACTGTTGCGGGTTCCATGGCGAAGTCCGTGCATACGATGCGTACTCCTTTACAATATTACACAAACTTTACGAAGTGTCCTCGCGACTCCAACGCAGAACGGGAATCATCATGGCACAGCGCACGCGACTCGGAAACTTGCTCAAACCCCTGAATTCGGAGTACGGAAAAGTAGCCCCAGGTTGGGGGACTACCCCGCTCATGGCGGTTTTCATTGGATTGTTCTTCGTCTTTCTGCTAATCATCCTGCAGATCTATAACAACTCCTTGATCCTCGATACCTTTGATGTCGATTGGCGCAGCTTGGGCTAAGTCCGTTCGCTGCCTCTCGACTGTTCCGGCCCGGCACGCCCGGGCTTTTTCAATATTTTCCCAGCGTCTCAATGGTCTTGCGCTGACGTCGTGCCGAGGTGTGTGACCGGCTTCGTCCGATCGTTTTGCCGGGAGGCAATCGGCACTAGCTCAGTCGCAACCAGGTACATACGTGTTGCTTAGGGCTTCAGCGAATGCATGGCGCGAGTGGGTTTTCATAGGCAGGAGCTTTTTGCGTTGGGGGCTTAACTCCCAACTGCTGCAACCGCCTTATCCGCCTCCGTATACACTGGGTGGCGAGCTAAATAGGAGCTGCATATGAATGTATTCGGCATCGGTCTGCCGGAAATGGTTCTGATTCTGGCAATCGCGCTGCTAGTGTTCGGTCCAAAAAAACTACCGGAGATTGGGCGCAGCCTTGGCAAGGCTATCCGCGGCTTCCAGGATGCTTCAAAGGAATTCGAGAACGAGTTCAAGCGCGAGAGCCAAGAACTCGAGGAGGCGGTCAAAATGAGCGCACGTCTGGAAGCAAGTGAAGCGACATCAGTTTCACCCGAACCCAATACGCCTGAGACGTCGGTCGAGCGTTCCGGTACCGAAAATGAGGTGAGCTAAGCATGCCGCCGCGGCAGCACCCTCAGTCAAGGTTTAAGACGCACGATCTATGAATGGAGATCCTTCAGGGTAGTTGCGAGCTAGCTGAATGCTCCGAAACGTTCGGGCTACACTGACTTTAGAGATTGCGTGCGTTGGCGTTGGCAAGGGTAGCTAGTTAGCGCGCGGACAGCAGATGCGGAGGTAGGCATGAGCGAGCAGCAGAGTCCCTTCGAGCAGCTTGGGGTTACCGAGGACGCATCCTTTGAGGAAATCCAGGATGCAAAGCGCCGTCTCAATCAAGAGCACAGCGGCGATAGCAAAGTTATCGAAACTGTTGAGGCGGCCTATGACGCCATTATTATGGAACGCCTGCGCTTGCGTCAGGAAGGCAAGATCAAAGTACCCGAGCGCATCCGCTTCCCCGAACGTACAGTCGAGCCGCCTCCGACGTCTCCCCTCGAACACAGCAATAGCTCCCCGCCATGGCTGCAAGGTTTGCTAGATACACCGTCACGTGCGGACTTACTGCTGTCCTCAGGCATTTTTATCGGTTTGGTCCTACTTACGTTACTCGTGCCTAACTCAGAGGCGCGATCGCTTTCGCTTCTGTTGCCGCTGGGATTTGGCGCATGTGGTTTCCTGCTAACGCGTAAAGAGCGACGTTTTGGGAGATCGCTACTACTATCGGGTATCGCCCTTGCCGTTGGCATTGGTTTGGGAGCCGTTTTGTCCCCAATTGCAGGTCGGGGTATGGAAGAAGCGCACTTCATCTCGCTAGTATCGTTTTTCTTTCTGTGGTTGGTTAGTAGCTTTATGCGCTAGTGGCTAGGGGTTTGAGCCTGCTGCGCTGGAGCTGCTCGCGTTCGATAGCCTCGAAGAGAGCCTGGAAATTTCCCTCGCCGAAGCCTCGGGCACTCGCACGGCGTTCGATGAGTTCGAAAAAAAACGTCGACTGCCCGAACACCGGTTGCGTGAAGATCTGAAACAGTAAGGGTGCTTCGTGCCCGACCCCGACATTGAGGTCGGCGTCGATGCTGCGGTCTACAAGGATGCGCGCGCGCGCGACCGCCTCGCATTCAATTGCCTGCAAAGAGTAGGGCTGCAGGCGCGTATTGAGCTCGGCATAGTAGCTTCCGGGGACGTCTAGGAACCGGACGCCCGCTCGACGTAAGTGCGTCACCACCTCGGCGATCTCGGTGGTTTCTAGCGCGACATGTTGGATGCCAGGCCCGCGGTTGGCGTCGAGAAACTCTTGGATTTGCGAGTTTGGTGACATCGGTTCGTTGACAGGCAATTGCGTGCCGCTTTCAGGATGGACCAGCACTTGTGAGGCAAGGGCGGAATGATCGGTGCCGATCGCGAACGACTGGCGGAGCTGGAATCCGAACGCAGCTTCTAGCCAACGTGCAGTTGGTGCGAGCTGCCCGGCAGCGACATTTAAGACGACGTGATCTAGCTCCCGGAACGGTCCGGTAGTCGGGCAGCTACCGGCTAAAAGATCGATGTTACTGTCGGGCAAGGCCGGGGTATTTCCCTTTCGTTCGATCGTGACGAAGTCTACAGACCCAGCACAGGCAATACGCGCCCAACGCACGCGACCGCGCTCGTCGTGTCGCTCGCGGGGGGGGTGTCGGAGGCGCGAGCCGGCCGCGAGCGCTCGCGCTAGGCAGATATCAAGGTTATCAACAACGAAGTCAATTGCGCCGACACCAGGGGGATGCTGTCGCAGGTAGGACGCAATTGTGCCGTGCCGACCGGTCGGCGCGGCAATAACGAACTGCACGGCCTCGCTGTTTACAACGACTGCGCTCGCGTTGGAGTCGAGGGATCCTTCAGCCACAACCTGCAGTCCCCAACACCCAATAAACCAGTCGCGCCAGCGATCGGCTGCATCGACGTAGAAACGTACGCGCTCGATTTTCATAGCCACAATGCATCCGGAGCTGAAAGAGCGACCCATTTGGCCCGCTATCGACCGCATACCCCTCTTCAGTCAGAATAGCGCCCCTAACACCAGCTATTCCTTAGTGGAGCCAAATGAGAGCTGCGCTTCGCACGCAAAACTGAAGGTCCTTCGACGTGGCCGCAATGGTTTGCCTCGACAACGCAGGGGTCGAGCGACATGCCCTAAAAAAACTCCCCACCCGCGTGGGTGGGGAGCTGTCTTCAGTGCCTAGCAAATCGAGGCTAGACCCTTAGGTATCAGCCAAAAGCGCTAGCTGTCGAGGCAATCACGAAGGCTGCGTAAGTCAAGATGAAGCCAACTGTGAAGTGGGCCAGACCGATCACGCGACCCTGAACGATCGACATCGCCACCGGCTTGTCCTTCCAGCGCACTAAGTTTGCTAGAGGCGTGCGTTCGTGCGCCCACACCAGCGTCTCGATCAGCTCTTGCCAGTAACCGCGCCAGGAGATCAAGAACATGAATCCCGTCGCCCACACGAGGTGACCGAACAAGAACATCCAGGACCAAACCGCCAGGTTGTTCATGCCGTAGGGGTTGTAGCCGTTGATCAACTGTGCCGAGTTCAGCCATAGATAGTCTCGGAACCAGCCCATCAAGTACGTCGAAGACTCGTTAAACTGTGCGACATTTCCCTGCCAAACGCCAAGGTGTTTCCAGTGCCAGTAGAACGTTAGCCAAGCGATCGTGTTCAGCATCCAGAACATCGCCAGGTAGAAGGAGTCCCACGCCGAGATGTCACAGGTGCCGCCGCGACCCGGACCATCGCACGGGAAGCTGTAGCCGAAATCTTTCTTGTCCGGCATTAGCTTCGAGCCGCGAGCATCCAGAGCGCCCTTGACGAGAATCAAGGTTGTCGTGTGCAATCCCAACGCGATCGCATGGTGCACCAGGAAGTCGCCCGGTCCAATAGTCAAGAACAGCGAGTTCTTGCCGCTATTGATAGCATCCAGCCAACCCGTCAGCCAAACGTTGCCGTAGTTGGGGAATGCCGTGTATGCCACGCTGTCGGGGTTGGACAGGAGAACATCCATGCCATACAGGAGCTTGCCATGTGCAGCTTGAATGAACTGTGCGAACACCGGCTCGATCAGGATCTGCTTCTCGGGGGTTCCGAACGCGACAACGACGTCGTTATGGACGTACAGGCCCAAAGTGTGGAAGCCCAGGAACAGCGATGCCCAGCTCAGGTGCGAGATAATCGCTTCCTTATGCTGTAGCACGCGGTCCAACACGTTGCCTTTGTTCTGGGCGGGATCGTAGTCGCGCACTAGGAAGATCGCCCCGTGTGCGAATGCCCCGACCATGATGAAGCCGGCAATGTACTGGTGGTGCGTGTATAGCGCCGCCTGAGTGGTGTAATCTCGCGCCATAAAGGCATACGGCGGCAAAGAGTACATGTGCTGGGCTACGAGCGAGGTCACCACACCCAGCGATGCCAACGCCAGCGCTAGCTGGAAGTGCAGCGAGTTGTTGAGCGTGTCATAGAGACCCTGGTGTGGCAGGTTGAACTGCCCCTGGTTCTCCATACCGAACAACGGCTTCTTGGAGTTCAGCATCTCCTTGATGCTGTGCCCGAGACCGAAGTTCGTGCGGTACATGTGACCCGCCACGATGAAAATTACCGCGATCGCCAGGTGGTGGTGGGCGATATCGGTCAGCCACAGGGACTCGGTCTGGGGGTGGAAGCCGCCCAGGAACGTCAGGATCGCCGTCCCTGCTCCGTCAGCCGTACCGAACACGTGCTGAGCGGTATCCGGGTTCTGCGCGTAAACGCCCCAGTTGCCCGTAAAGAACGGACCGAGACCGGCCGGGTGCGGCTTGACGGACAAAAAGTTGTCCCAACCTACGTGCTGTCCTCGTGCTTCCGGAATCGCAACGTGAACCAGGTGACCGGTCCACGCCAGCGAGCTAACGCCGAACAGAGCGGCCAAGTGATGGTTGAGGCGCGACTCCGCATTCTTGAACCAGGAGAGACTGGGGCGGAACTTCGGCTGCAGATGCAGCCAGCCCGCGAACAAGAATACCGACGAGAGCAACAGCAAGAACACCGCACCCATATAGAGGTCGCTGTTCTGGGTCATACCGATGGTGTAGAACCAGTGATAAACGCCCGAGTAGGCGATGTTCACGGGGTTCGAGGCTCCTGCCTGTGTGAAGGCATCCACTGCCGGCTGACCGAAATGCGGATCCCAAATCGCGTGAGCGATCGGGCGGACGTTGAGTGGATCTTGGATCCACTGCTCGAAGTTGCCTTGCCAGGCAACGTGGAACAGGGTGCCGGAGGTCCACAGGAAAATGATTGCCAGGTGACCGAAGTGCGACGCGAAGATCTTCTGGTAAAGATTCTCTTCGGTCATGCCATCGTGGCTTTCAAAGTCGTGGGCCGTGGCAATCCCGTACCAGATCCGACGCGTGGTCGGATCTTGAGCCAAGTCTTGGCTGAATTTCGGGAACTTAGTTGCCATGAGTCTTCAGGAATTCCTCCTCGCTGAGAGACGAGCAAGCGCTTGCGGATAGCTTCGCGCGCTCCAGCTCTCAATCCGGTGAAGCTATGGGAACGCCAACCAGAGAGAGAACCATGGATGTCGAGTCAGTTGATGCGACACATTGGGGCGATAATTACCGTTCAGTTTAGCCTCAGCCAACGGCAATGATTCGCGCCAGGAAGAACGCCCAAGTCGTGACGATTCCACCCAACAGGTAGTGAGCGACGCCGACTGCGCGTCCTTGGATGATGCTGAGCGCGCGCGGTTGAATCGCAGGAGCGACCTTGAGCTTGTTGTGCGCCCAAACGATGGATTCGATCAGCTCCTGCCAGTAGCCGCGACCGCTAAACAGGAACATCAGGCTGAATGCCCAGACGAAGTGCGCTCCCAAGAACAACAGTCCGTAAGCCGACAGGGCCGACCCATAGGAGTTGATCACGTTAGCAGCTTGACCCCAGAGGAAGTCACGCAACCAGCCGTTAATGCAAATCGCGCTCGTGGCAAAGTTGCCACCGGTGATGTGCGAGACCGTTCCGTCCGGTGCTACCGTCCCCCAGACGTCCGACTGCATCTTCCAGCTGAAGTGGAAAATCGCGATCGACAAGGAGTTGTACATCCAGAACAATCCAAGGAACACGTGGTCCCAACCAGACACTTGGCAGGTACCACCACGACCCGGACCGTCACAGGGGAAGCGGAAACCCAACTCGGACTTGTCCGGAATCAGGCGCGAGTTGCGCGCGTAAAGCACGCCTTTGAGCAGAACCAGCACCGTCACGTGAATTGTAAAGGCGTGGATGTGGTGGACCATGAAGTCCGCCGTGCCCAAGACAATCGGCATCATTGCCACTTTGCCGCCGACTGCAACCACATCACCACCAAAGGCGACGCTAGCTGTAGCCGCAGCATGGGGAGCCGTGCTGCCCGGTGCGAGGGTATGCAGGTTTTGCAACCACTGCGCGAACACTGGCTGCAGTTGAATCCCCGTATCGGAGAACATGTCTTGCGGACGTCCCAACGCACGCATGGTGTCGTTGTGAACGTAAAGTCCGAAGCTGTGGAAGCCCAGGAAAATACACACCCAGTTCAAGTGCGAGATAATCGCGTCGCGCACGCGCAGGACGCGGTCGAGGGCGTTATCGACGTTTTTAGCCGGGTCGTAATCGCGCACCAAGAAGATCGCACCATGAGCTGCAGCACCAACAATTAGGAAGCCGCCGATCCACATGTGGTGGGTGAACAGCGAAAGCTGAGTGGCATAGTCAGTAGCCATGTACGGATACGGCGGCATCGAGTACATGTGCTGGGCGACGATGATGGTCAGAGAGCCCAACATCGCCAAGTTGATGGCCAGCTGAGCGTGCCAGGAGGTGGTCAGAACCTCATACAATCCCTGGTGACCTTTGCCACCGAACAGCAGCGGATCGCCTTGGTGACCGTCCAAGAGTTCCTTAAGGCTGTGTCCGATGCCCCAGTTGGTGCGGTACATGTGTCCGGCAATGATGAAGAGCACCGCGATCGCCAAATGGTGGTGCGCGGTGTCCGTCAACCACAACCCGCCCGTTACGGGGTTCAAGCCGCCCTTGAAGGTCAAGAAATCGGCGTATGCTCCCCAGTTAAGAGCAAAGAAGGGTTTTAATCCTTGGGCAAAGCTGGGGTACAGCTCGGCCATTAGATTTGTATTGAGAATGAACTCGTGCGGGAGTGGAATGTCCGCTGGAGACACGCCGCGATCGAGCAGCTCATTGATCGGTAAAGACACGTGGATCTGGTGACCGGCCCAGGCCAAAGAGCCGAGACCGAGCAATCCTGCCAAGTGGTGGTTGAGCATCGACTCCACATTCTGGAACCATTCCAGCTTGGGAGCGCGCTTGTGATAGTGAAACCACCCGGCAAAAAGCATCAACCCGGCCATCACCAGCGCGCCGATCGCGGTGGCATAAAGCTCGTAGGAGTGGACGAAGCCAGATGCTCGCCATAGGTAGAAGAATCCAGAAGTGATCTGAATTCCGTGGAAGCCTCCGCCCACATCGGCGTTGAGGATTTCTTGACCGACGATCGGCCAGACCACTTGAGCGCTCGGTTTGATGGCGGTGGGATCGGCAAGCCACGCTTCGTAGTTGGAGAAGCGCGCACCGTGGAAATACATGCCGCTCAGCCACAGAAAAATGACTGCCAGGTGCCCGAAGTGCGCGCTGAAGATTTTGCGCGAAATTTCTTCGAGATTGCCCTGACTGTCGAAATCGTGAACGTCAGCATGTAGGTTCCAAATCCAGGTTGTGGTTTTGGGACCTTTGGCCAGCGTGCGGTCGAAGTGACCCGGTTTAGCCCAGCGTTCGAATGAAGTAGGGACCGGATCCTCGTCAACCGTCACTTTGACCTTAGCCTCGCGATCTGGAGGGCTAATTGTCATAGGGGATCTCCTCTCTGAACAATGGAGACGCGACTATTTCGAAGAACGAAACAGCGTGAAAACAAGAACAGTAACGGATTTGGCGGAAATTAAATTCGCCATGCCGTGAGTGAGGCCGCGTGTAAATTGACTGTTCTGACGTGACATGGAACGTCTTACCAGACGATCATAGAGGTTGCTCTGACAGCACCCGAGCGAGCGACACAATTTTTAAACTTGCCTCAAATCGCGACGGCACAAGCTTTGCACGCGACCGAGCGGATGCTTCTTGTGGTTGCAAAGTGTTGTCTTCGAAACAATCTGCAACAAAGTGGCTGATAAGTTACTGCGGCCGAATTGCTAAATGACTAGCGGTATCTGTCAATACAGATCTGCCCATAGAATGGGAGGCGGTTGAGTCGCGAGTAGCGTCGATTTATGGCGAGTTGGTTGGCGAGCGATTGGAAGCGCGCGGCGATCGTAGGATCGCTGCTAGTACTATTAGTTTTCGGTATAAATGGTTGCAGCGATCGCGTTGAGCCGGACAGAGCAGTTGATGGCGAACCGACTGCACCCATTACGCGTTTGGTGGAAGTCGCACCGCCGCCGGTCATCCGCGAGTTGCGCCAGCGTTTGGATGCATTCCGACCGCAAGTGACCGTACTCAGTCCGGAGGACGGAGCCGTTTTAACCGACACAACAGCGCGCGTGCGGGTACGAGTGCGGGACTTGCCTATATTTAAGGACGAGCAGTTGGGGCTGGGGCCGCACTTACACGTCATACTCGACAACGAACCCTATCGAGCGGTTTACACCGACGACGAACCACTGGTGTTTGAGAATCTGGCACCGGGAACTCATACGGTGCGGATTTTTGCATCGCGACCGTGGCATGAAAGTTTTAAAAACGAGGGTGCTTACGCCCAGGTAACCTTCCACGTTCTAACGCCAACAGCTGGAAACAACCCCGATCCGGGTCTGCCGTTGTTAACCTACAGCCGCCCGCGCGGGAGCTACGGTGCCGAGCCGATTATGCTCGATTTCTTTCTGACCAATGCACCGATTCGCTTGGGCGTTCGCGAAGCAAATGCTCTTGGCAGCGATGACTGGCGGGTACGCGTGACAGTTAACGGCCAAAGTTTTTTGATGGACACGTGGATGCCGGTGTACCTCGAAGGGTTTGAGGTCGGGCGCAACTGGGTGAAGTTGGAGTATCTGGACGCGGAAGCCAATCCGGTCGGAAATGCCTTTAACACGACGGCACGGATCTTGGAGTTCCAACCGGAGGGACAGGATACGCTGGCGAAGCTCGTGCGCGGAGAGCTGAGCCTCGAAGAATCCCTGGGCATTGTCGACCCGAACTACCACTTGCCGGCGGCATCGGAGGAGATTGGCGTGCCAGAAGGTCTGGATGTTGAAGGGGATGAAGAGCCCGAGGCGATCGCGCCGCCGACATCGGATTCTGATGTGAGCGCGGGACCGGATGCCTCCGAGGTCGAGGAGTCCGGAGCTGCGGCAGTTGAAGATTCGGCAGCAATTACTCCACCAGATACCGAAGTGCCTGAGGCCCCTGAGGAGATCGCATCGCCACAGTCGGAAGCAGCTGACACGCTTGATGTTGGCGAACCCGAAGCAGTAGAGGCGATCGCGCCGCAGCAGTCAGAAGTACCCGAGCCAGAAGTCGAAGTAACCCCAGAGCCCGAGGCAAATGAGGCGATCGCGCCACCGGACCCCGCCACAGTCCCCTTACAGGAGGTCGATGCAACAGGGCCCGAGGAAATCGAAGCAATCGCTCCCGACGCCGAGGGAGATACTGATGTCGATGCCGACATCGATGCCGAAGCCGATAGCGAACCGACTGGGGTTAGCCTTGGTGATTAGTACATCTGTTTTTCTGTCGTTCAGACGCATTGGATGCGGTCTGACCGTCTGGCCGCTGATAGATTTAAAGCGGTTGCGACGGTAGTGAACGGCTGACGATTGCCAGGCATTGCGGGCGATACGCGTCAACCATCGCGATCGTCAGATATCGACTGTACTGGGGGTATCTTCGAGCCGAGAGCCGCTTGCTAGCAGCAGTTGCATGGTGCGGCAAGCTGACACAATACACTTGTCTGGCACAATACACTTGTATTTTCGAGAGGCAGGCGGATGCTCCAGGTATGAGTCTCGACCTATGTCAAACACTGTTCCAACTGCCTGCCGACGGTTGCAATCGCTCTACAGGCGTCAATCAATCATGAGCACCAGTCCCGACTGGACCCGTTTTGAGGCATTCGCGCGCGCGCTGACCGCTCGCGTGGGCGAGCGTTTGTTGGCGTTCGGCGATGCTGCCGTCGAGCAAAAAGCCGACGGTTCGTTAGTGACGGAAGCCGATTTGTGGGCAGATGGCGAAATCCGCGCGGCGATCGCGGCAGAGTTTCCCGAGCACGGCGTCATTACTGAAGAAACCGAGCATTTGTTTTCGGGGACCGAGTGGTGTTGGGTGGTCGATCCGATCGACGGTACGACAAACTTCACGCGAGGGATTCCGATCTGGGGGACATCGATGGGCTTGCTGTATTGCGGGACGCCAGTATTTGGCCTCGTGCATTTCCCCCCCTTACAGCAGACGTTCCACGGCATTTGGATCGGCGATTCGGGATTGGACGGTCAGAGTGGGGCATTTTTGAACGGGAAACCGATTCGGACGAGCCCGGACGAGCCAAGCTCCAACCATCTATTTAATGCGTGTACCCGGAGCACGTCGGTGTTGCAACCGTCGCTGCCGTGCAAGTCGCGCGTGGTTGGCGTTTGTACCTATAGTTTTCTGTTAGTCGCGACCGGAGCGGTTTTGGCGGCAGTCGAGGCGATTCCTAAGGTTTGGGACATCGCAGCGACGTGGGCGATCCTGCAAGCTGCTGGCGGAACGTTCGAGCAACTCGGTTCCGAGCCAGTCTTTCCGTTGCAGACAGGACGCGATTACGGCAGCCAAGCGCTTCCGAGTTTGGTGGCCAGTCGGCCGGCGGTTGCCACAGTATTTGCGCCGCTTGTCGAGTCGGTTTGGAAAAATTCACGGTTCTAAATAGCATTGTCGGTCTACCGTCTGGTGTCTAGGGCGATCCAACTGCGTGCTGAAATCTTCCAGTGCAAGTGCTGAGTTGCGAAGCTATTGCCCAGCAGACCGCAGTTCAATGCCAACGCATTGCTCCTATACTGGGGGTCGGCGGGCCCCTCATGTATGGGGATTCCGAGGGAGTGGCACGCGACCCGGGCGATCTGCTAGCTAGCGGGCAGTTTCAGGCGAGATCGGTTTTTGTAGAGAGCGCGCCCGCAGTCGAACGGACAGGAAGGACTATCAATGACCGGTGTTGTCGATAAGCCCAAACTGGATCTGACCGCCGTTAACGAGCGGTTAGTCGATTTAGATGCTGAGCGTGTCGTGCAGTGGGCATCCGAGACCTTCGGGAACGGCTTGGTGTTGAGCACGAGTTTCGGCATTCAATCCGCAGTGATGCTACACCTAGTCACCCGCGAGCTCCCGAACATCCCGGTCATCTGGATCGACACCGGTTATCTACCACCAGAAACCTATCGCTACGCCGATGAGTTGAGCGAGTGTCTCCAACTCAACCTACACGTATACCAATCACCGATCAGTCCCGCCCGCATGGAGGCAATCTATGGAAAGCTGTGGGAGCGCGGCACGGTAGACGCGCTGAACCAGTACGATCGCATCCGCAAAGTCGAACCGATGCAACAAGCATTAACCGATTTGGGTACAACGGCTTGGCTGGCTGGATTGCGCCGCCAACAAACCGAAAGTCGACAAGCTTTGGGACGGGTCAATTTACAAGACGGTCGCTACAAGATTTATCCAATCGTCAACTGGTCGTCGAAGGATGTTTACTACTACATCCAAAACAACGACCTGCCGCAGCATCCCCTGTTCGAAGCGGGGTACTCGACCGTTGGCGACTGGCACTCCAGCCGGCCGCTCGGAGCTGACGATACTCACGAGCGCGATACTCGCTTTCAAGGTCTCAAGCAAGAATGCGGATTACATCTGCCGCAGTCGCCGGGTGAAGCCGAGAGCCTGAATTCTAGTCTCCTCTAGCCACCTCGGGAGTCCAACAGTTAACCGATCTGCTGCCGGATCTGCAAGCGAGTTGCGGATCTTGACTTATCGCGAGTTAAGCAAAGCGGCGGCGCAGCAGCGGCTGCACCAGCACCACCACGAGCGTATCGAAGCCTACCAAAACCAGCATTGCGGTACCAAATGACAACGACCCCCATGCGGTTTGCATTGCGGAGCTGCCGAGCGTCCAATCGGCGTGGGTGTAGATGTAGCGAATCGGCTCGATCGCGTAGGTTAGCGGGTTCAGTGACGCGACGATCTGCAGCCAGTCAGCCATGAAGTCCAGCGGTGCCAGGGCAGTGCTAGCAAATAGCAGCGGTAGGTTCGTCACGAAAATCACGGCAATGAGCTCGACGTGACCGGGCAGGGCAAATGCCAGCCCCAAGCTCAAGGCAGTGACCCCGAAGACGATCGCAAAGACAATTGCGGCGATCGCCCCCAAGCCGCCGATACCCGGCAATCCTGCCCCGAGCAGAGCGCTCGCCACCACGATTGTGGCGGTTTGAATCAGTGCCAGGCTGATGATGTAAATCGTCGAGGCCGCAACGATCGAAAAGCGCGACGATAGCGGTGCGACGAGCAGGCGGTTGAGAAAACCAAACTCGCGATCGAACATCACGGGTAAGCCGGCATTGAGCGCACCAGAAAATGCGGTAAACACGATCACGCCAGGGGCAAGAAACTTACCGTAGCTGATACCGCCGCCAAGCAAGCCCTCGGGTGCTTTGTAAAAAAGCGCGCCGAACAAGACCAACCACATCAGCGGTTGGATGACGCCGGCTGCCAGCGACGACGGACGACGCCGCAGCTGAATAAACAAACGTGTTGTCAGTGCGAGCGTTTCCTGAACGAACTCGCCGATAAAGCGATCGTTGGCGCGATCGTTAGGCGAGACAGTCGGTTGTGTGATGCTCTGGCTCATAGCGAATCGGTCCTTGCGTTGCGTGAGTTCTCGTTACGTCTAGTCGGCTTGCCAGCGGCGGGTTGGGTCGTCTGCGATCGCCGCAAGTGCCATTTGGTTTGGAGGGTCGGTTGAGCGACTAGTAGCACCGAAGGCGTGAATGCAGACGTCGGTTTGGCGGCACGACCCGTACGGACTGCGTGCTTAACTACCGCGCATAGCTTGCTTCTTTTCGGCTTTGAGGTCGCGCATCCCGGCAGCAGCCAGTTCGGCATCGGTAAGCGTGCGTCCCGTAGCGGCGAGATAAACGTCGTCTAGGCTCGGCCGCGATTGGGAAATCCCGAAAAGCGGTAGGTTGGCGTCCTGCAGGGCGCGTTCGATCGCGCTCAGGGAATTTCCATTGCTGTCGACCACGAGATTGAGCGAATTGCCCTGCGCGGTATTGACGATCGCCTGACGCACGAACGGCAGTTCGGTCAGGACGAACTTGGCTTTTTCGGCTTCTTCGTTAGTGGCAAACTCTCTTACCCGAAGCGTGACGCGATCGCCGCCGAGCCGATCTTTGAGGTCTTCCGGTCGTCCCGCGGCCACAACGGTACCGCGATCGATAATCGCTACGCGATCGGCCAAGGAGTCGATCTCCTCGAGGTAATGGCTGGCGATCAGGACTGTCGTGCCGCTGGCACGCAATTGCTGCAGGAACTTCCACACTGCCAGGCGACTGTCGATGTCGAGACCGACTGTCGGCTCGTCGAGGACCAGGACCTTCGGTTGGTGGAGCAATCCTGCAGCGAGATCCAAGCGCTTGCGCAATCCACCCGAATAAGTCCCGGTTTTGCGATCGGCGTATTCGGCGAGTTCCAAGAGCTCGAGCAGTTCGTCGATGCGAGTTTTACTCTGTGACTTCGGCAAGTGGTATAGTGCTGCCTGCAGTTGCAGGAGCTCGCGACCGGTCAGAACTTTATCGAGTGCCACCTCCTGAGCCACGTACCCGAGACGGCGACGAGCAGCACGCGGGTTGTCGATCGCCGAAACGCCACAAACCTCCACCCTGCCGGCGTCCGGCTTGGCGAGCGTGCACACACACCGGATCGTCGTCGTTTTACCGGCACCATTGGGACCGAGCAGTCCGAATATCTCGCCTGAATCGATCTCAAAAGTTACGTCTTTAATAGCCTCGACAGTTCCGTAGTGTTTCTGAAGCTTTTCGATAGCGACGGCAACAGACATAGACCTCGTACGATTTCAGCTTTGTCAAGCTCCGGCTAACAAAAGTTAAGCCTATTTAGCTTTATTGTAAGTGTCTGCCCTAAAGGCGGTAGGTTCTATGGAATGCAAGGCTTCGAAAGTCTTGCTTAGAAGACCTTTCCAAGTTCATCAGACAAATCTCATGCTCATTAAGCCCCGACTCATGGGACGAGTGAGGCTTGTTCTCGACCGAGCAGCCGAATGCAGCCCAAGTTCGGTCTTCGAGAAATCCGGCCCCCTCACAAAAGTGGTTTCAGCGTTCGGTTCCGTTTAACCCGCATCTTAAGGGGTGGCGTATCTACAGGCACGGTTAAAATTTTGCCAAGCGCGCGAACTTTCCCGACAGCGGGCGACTCCACTGCCGGCGACCCGAGCTTGTTAGGGAGTTGGCAATTATTGAGGCAAGTCATTCCGGCAATCGCCAACCTGCAGGCGACAGACGCGATCGATGAAAGGGTGCAAGTTCGGGGGCGCGATCGCTTGCTTGCCAGCTGTCGGTACGTGTAGCTGCGCCAGCAGTGGAATTGCCTCGGTATCCAAACAAGCCGCGAACCAGTCTGCCGGCAAAATCAAGTCCGACGCCGCGCGCGCGTCTTGCACCGAGGTGACAGTGCCGTCCGCCGCGATCGCCGCCAGCAGCAGCGGCCGCACCCACAGCGTCCCGCGCGCCGGAATTGCCCGAACGACCTCTCCATACAACCGCGCGTCGGCATGGGCGAGCGCGACAATTCGATGGGGTTGAAACATGGCAAGCACCAAATCGAAAATCGGATGGCGGCGGCTAAGGGCGTGCTAACCGGCTGTGGCCGCCGGCTCGGTTTCCGGCACGCGTTCGCGAAAGCGAATCAAGTCCTGACGCGGGTCGGCAGCAATCACCTCCACTTCTACGCGATCGCCGAGGTTGACGTCGAGCTGAAAGCGATGTGGAAGCTCTAATCCAAGGTCTTCGATTAAGAGGATGCCGAGTTTCTCGTCCGGGCGGAGCCATCGTAAAATCAGCGCCTGCCAGGGCTGGTTGGCATGACGGCGCAAATACTCTAGGCCCCAGTAACGCTTAGTCTGACGCTCGACTTGAACGGCTTCGTAGGCCGCTGAGGCTGCACTTGAGGTAATGGCTTGCACCTGTTCGGCAGTGAATGGTAACTCTTCACCCCGTAGATGCGCTTTGAGCTGAAAATGCCCCAATAAGTCGATATAGCGACGGATTGGAGAGGTCACTTGTACGTAGACATCGAGTCCGAGACCGGCATGACGAGCAGGCACGATCCCCATCTCGCTGCGGGTCATGCAGCCGCGCACGGCACAGTCGCGTACGGGTCCGGCTGGTAACTGCAACAGTTCGTCCTCCGAGGGCAGCTCCGGCTGCGGCTGCCCGCGAAACGGCATCGTTACCTCGCGATCGCGAGCAAAGCGTCCGGCGGTTTCCCCAGCCAGGATCATCATCTCGGCTACGAGCTGGCGCGCGCGCGACGCATCCAGTACTTGAATGGCAATCTGTTCCTCGGCATCGACCTTGATGACGCATTCGGGCATGTTGATTTCGATCGAGCCTTGAGTCTGCCGCCACTGCCGCCGCCGTTCGGCACCAGCCGCTAGCGACGCAATTTCCGGCTCGGCACGCAGTCCCAACTCCAGCATCTCGTCCACGTCGTCGTAGGTGAGGCGATAGGTCGGCCGCACCAAGCTGGCGTGGATCTCGTACTCGGCGATCGCGCCGTCGTCGTCCAAAATCACGCCAAAGCTAAGCGCCGGACAAATTTGCCCTTGGACCAGGCTCATCGGTCCGGTTGCTAGCTCGGCCGGAAACATCGAAATCGTGCCCGTTGGCAGATACAGACTCGTGCTGCGGCGACGCGCCTCGCGATCGAGAGCGTCTTCGGGCACCAACAAGCGCGTTGGGTCGGCAATATGCACCCAGATGCGTTCTCGACCGTCGTCGAGTCCCTCCACGCTCAGTCCGTCGTCGATCTCGCACGTGCTTTCGTCATCGATGGTGTAGAGCTTGAGATGGGTCAAATCCAACCGATCCCCATCGGAATCGGTTGGCAGAGTTGCGAGCGTTTGCTGCGCCACGTCGAGTACCTGGTGCGGAAACTGCTGCGGATAAGCGCTGCGGTGCAGAAACAGATTCTCGTGCTCGCTCCAGACGCGCAAGTCAACCAACAACTGCAGCGCGCCTTGAGGAGTTGGGGCGCGTTCCACGTCGCTGAGGGTCTCGCGCGCCACGCGCACGTCCTGTTCGGGATGCAGAGCAAACCGCGCCAGCGCGTCGAAGCGGGCGCGATCGCTGTCGGTCCAGCCAACCAATTCGCCAGCAAGCGCGCCGCGGATGCGCTCTTGAAACTCTGCTTTCTCGCACCGCCGCTGGGCTTCGACGGCACTCTGGTGCTTGAGTTCGGTCACTTGCGCGGACGAGCGCGGCTCGTAGGTCTCGCCCTTGCGCTTGAAGTAAAACTTGTCGTCTGCCAAAAGCACGTGAGCGGCATAGCACTGCTCGGGTTCCTGGCTGGAAAATAGCAGCACGGCCAGCTCGGACGGTCCAACCGCCTCGCCCGTTTCTGACAGCAGCTCCCACGCCACCTCCAAATGCGATGGCTCGAGATAGGGTTCTACCTGAGTGAGGAAGGTCTCGATCTCTGCGGCATGCTGCGGACCGCCCTCGACCTCGTATTCGACTTGGCGGGGATGCAGCGTGTGCGATTGACCGCGCTCGTCGATCGCGACCCACTGCTTCTTGCCCTCGGGACGCTCGACAACAGCAAGCCGGCGCTCGCCGCGCACGCGAAACTCAACTAGCGATCCTTTCTGCACCTCGGATCCTTACGGGATGGCGAACTGAATTCGATCTCCAGTCTATCGACCGGGTTGCAGGCGAACGCGCTGGAAATCGGGGACGACACGCTCGCAACCGCAAAGTGAGGGCGCGAGTTAGCCTTCGCTATCGACGTACGGCAGCAAAGCAAGCATGCGCGCGCGCTTGATGGCAATGGTGAGTTCGCGCTGCTGGCGGGCCGTTAAGCCAGAAATCCGCCGTGGGAGAATCTTGCCGCGCTCGGTGATGTACTTGCGGAGCAAATCGACATCCTTGTAGTCGATCGGATCGCCGGGTTTGATCGGCGAAAGGCGCTTGCGGAAATAAGCCATCGTTTGCTGTCGAGTATTGCTAATACAGTTGCGGTGTGCGGTCGTGCGTTTGCTAGCACGGAGCTGGCGTCCGGCCGCGCGGCAGATGCCGTCGTTGCCGTCCGGTTGGCGTTACTTAGTTTCTTTGTGGATGGTGTGCTTGTTGCAGCACGGGCAAAACTTTTTGAGCTCCATCCGCGCCGTTTGATTGCGACGGTTCTTTTCGGTGGTGTAGCGCGAGACGCCGTTCTTCCGCTTATTCGGGTTCGTCCGGCACTCGGTACATTCCAGAGTGATGATGACTCTTACGCCTTTCTTGCTTGCCATGACACGCGACTACGGCCGTACCGCCATTTTTTGAGACACAAACAACTATCTTTGCACGCGATCGCTGAATAGTGCAACCCAGCGCCGCACGCGCACGTCAAGGGAGAATCCGCGCTTCGTCGGGACCACGAGGGTATTGGCGAGGCGATCGTGCAAGGCCAGCTGGTTTTCATCGGCGATTGCCACCACCAAGTCGGCAATGAGCGGCGAGATCAAGATCGAGAAGGACAAACCGTTGGGCAACCCATACTCGATGCCGAAAACGGCAAGGTAGCCCGCGATCGCCAGCGCGCCTTCGCGCTTAGCCAGGTCGATTAGGTCGGGAATGCGCCGCCGACGCGGGTCGATGACGATCAAATCGAACGCCCAGCGCCCGAGGCTTTGACCCCGCCAGCGCGCCACGACGAGAACGCGCAGCACCATCCAGCCGGTGAAGAAAACGACGAACTGAAAAAAAGGTAGCGCTGCCAGCAAGCTGACAAACCACACCGCACAAAAGTCCAGCAAAAAAGCATAAATCCGGCGCAGAATCGGGGCGCTGGGATAGTGCTGGGGTGGGCGGCGGTCGCGCATGAGACGTTTGGAGCGCAAGGTAGCTCCTTAACTTTAATTGACCTGCCGTGCGAATGGTGCATTGGGACTGAATCCCGCACCAAGCCATTGCCACATCCGAATGGTGAGGGGCGGCAGCGATCGCCGGCCGCGGTGCAGATCGCTGCTGGCTCGGATCTAAATCGAGCGAGCAGCGACTGGTCTGGCGATCGAGCCTGCTCGAAGCGGCGGCTGCACCCTGGTTATTCCGTCCCGACCAACCGCAACGAGACCGTTGCCTGCCTTACGTCATCCTGGCTGCCGCGACTGCTGAGCGCCACTGCACCGAGATGGTCGAATAGGGGTTGACCGGCTAGTTCGATCGCTCTCAACAGAGGCAGTTGCTGCTCTAGGTTTGCACGACTGCCGCGCCAATCGAGGTATAAATAGCCGTCGTTATCATCCGGTAGCGATTGGATGGCGTCCTGAAAGGTCGCACGAGCGAGCAGCGAGTCGGCTTCATCGTGGCTCACCTGCGCAATTGCTGCCAGCGAACTGGCCAACACCACGTAATTACCTACCGTTATGCGGACGCCCTTAACCCGCGCGTCGAGCTGCAGTCCCGCTTGGGTGTGCAAGTCGACGGGTGCGGCTGCCTGAAGCTGCGTCCAGGCCGTCACTGCCCGGCCGTCGAGCGAAAACGTCCCGATGCCCAAACCGCCATCTGCTGCTGCGCGGTCGATGCGGGCGATTGCAGCCGCGGCTGTAGCCTCTGGGTCGTCGGTCGGCACTTTCTCCGCAACAAAAATCCAGTCGCCCTGACTATCAGAGGTGCTCCCCGGCAGGAGCGCGAGAGCATACTCGCCGTGCACCCAGCTAAAAATCGCCTCGGGCACGTCAAGACCGACCCCATCCTGCAGGCGATCGCGCCACTGCCCTAGCAACTGCGCCACCGGACTGGCAGGAGCGAAGTCGGCATCCAAATCCGCCCACAACTGCGCCAAATCGGACCCCGCGATCGCAAGGGTACTGCCGGCCGGGACGTAGCGGAGTGCGCCTACGGGTTCGTGCAGGGCAGGAGCGCGATCGCCGGGCGTGCCGATGCCCTGCAGCGCGGTTTGTGCGCTCACTCCAAATGGATTGACCGAAAGCGCCACGGTTAAGGTTTGCTCGCTTTCTGGTGGCGCGAGCGCCGGCTTGCCGGCCAGCCATGCGGCGATCGCCGGCACATTCGCGAAAACTTCGCCGATGCGAGGGGTAGTGAGCGTTGGTAGGGCATGCTGGTAGGGTTTCGAGCCCAGTAAGTTCAACGCGGGCACTTGCACGTCAGTGAGAGCCTCGCGCAGCACTTTGGGATGGTTGGCAAACAAGACGAAGCGATCGCCGACAACGGCACTGGCAAGGGCGTCCGAGCCCTGATATCCGGGCACGGGGCGGCGATAAATAATGTTGGTGCCCTTGTACTGCTCGAAAACCAAATCCGTCGTTCCCGCGGCGGCTTGGCGCGAATAGTACGCCTGCAAAAACTCTCGGGCGCGATCGCCATTATCAGTGGTTGCCACCAGCAGGTATCCGGGCTGCACGCCGTTGTCTGGGTCGCGATCGTAATCGAGGCTGGTGACGGCGAAGGTCAGTTCTCGACCGAGCCACGGCTGAATATCCCGGGCGTAATTCAATCGGGTGCCGTCGAGGAGGTCGGCTTTGAGGCGTTCCAGTTCTCGATACGAGCGCGAGCGCTGCAGCACGGGCGCAAGCAATTGACGATAGGCGACGAGGCGATCGACGTCTACCAGCAACGACCCCATCAGCGGTGCTTGCCGGGGGACGAACACCGCTGCTTCGGGATGTGCTTCGACGCCGCCGTCGCGCAAGTCGAGCGGACTGTCGCTCAGGATCCAGAAAACCCCGGCTGCCGCAATCGCTACCAGACTCAGCGCTCCGGCTGCCAGCACCAATAAAAACGAACGCAATTTCATGTTCCTATCGCACGCAAGCTCACAAGTAGTCTATACGGTTGCCGCGGGCCCGTCGCTGACGGGCGGACCGCGATCGCGCAGCAAATTCATCACTAGCGCGTCGAATAACTTTATTTGAGGGAGAGAGAAGCGGGAGATACGCGCGCAGTCGGCAGCTGCAGCCGCGCGCGTTGGACGATCGCCTAGAAGGCGGACAAATCGACTTTGGGGGCGCCATGCCTTGGTGAGGAGTGGAGCGCGATCGAACGCGTTAACGGTGCATGGCTGCGGGGCTACCGAACCTAAGTGCGGCTTGAAGATCGCGCGGGCTCTCGTCGATAACCTTTTGTGCTTTGGGCGAGAACGGCGAACCTAGTTTTGCAGCGACCTAGCTCGATTCGGCCGGTCGGCTCGGATGTTGTAGGAAGCCTCGCGAAACAGCAGTTGCCAGGCTCGTCCGCCGGATCGTGCTATGGGGACTAAGCCAGGCAGCGCGCGTTTCGGCATCACCATCGGGGGGTTGACATGGGTAATATATGGCATCGAGGCCCATGGCTAGTAGGCGGTCTAGGTCGCCCGGTAGCGGTCCGAAGCTCTGAAGGTTGAAGACATGGCGGACGCGCGCGTAGATCGCGAGGTCGGCAGCAGTTGCAATTGCAGTTGGAGGAAAAGGATTGCAGCAACCACAGGTGGGGTTGCTGCACCGGTCGATAAGAAACCAACTGGCGATCGCGCTTCAGTGACGCTATAAGCAGGCAGTAGGAGCAGGCAGTCGCGAAAACCCGAGGATGAAAACTCCGCACAGGGCTCCCAATTGTCGTAGCATGATTCCCTTCCGGCAGTGACACGTCCAGTTTTGCCAAGCCGTTCTACCGCCTTCGATTGCAGCTGGTTAGACCGTCGGAGCAAACATAAACTGTTCCAATTAGTGGCTGCTAGCAGTTTGTAACCTCCGGCTATGATGGCGGTCGATGTGGCAGGCGATTCGGAGAGGCAATTGGGTACGTTGCAATCGGGAATCTTGTATGGCGTCAGTGTTGGTCCGGGCGATCCAGAACTGATTGCTATTAAAGGCGTTCGTATTTTGCAGCAGGCAGATGTCGTGGCCTATCCCTCCGGACGCGACGGCGAACCAGGATTGGCCGAGCGGATCGTAGCACCGTGGTTGCAACCGAAACAGATCCGATTGCCGCTGTACTTTTCCTTCGCCCGCGTTCCAGATATCCAACAACAAGCGTGGACTGCAGCCAGCGACTGCGTCTGGGAGCATCTCAAGAGCGGGCGATCGGTGGCATTTGCTTGCGAGGGCGATGCGGGGTTTTATGGAACGTTCGCGTACTTATCGCAAACCTTGCGATTGCGTTATCCCGAAGCCCGTATCGAAGTCGTGCCTGGAGTCATCTCGCCGATCGCCGCCGCTGCTGCCCTCGGTATCCCGCTGGTGGCGCGCGATCGCAAGCTAGCGGTCTTGCCCGCACTTTACGCTGTCGGAGAACTCGAGCAGGCGCTGGACTGGGCGGATGCGGTCGTTTTGCTCAAGGTCAGTTCGTCCTACGTGCAAGTGTGGGACATACTGCAATCGCGCGACTTGCTCGCCAGCAGTTGGGTGGTGGTGCGCGCCACCCAACCCGGACAAGAAATCCTCGCCGACCTGCGCGATCGCCGCGACCTGAAACTGCCATACTTCTCGCTATTGGTCGTCCAAACGCGATCGCCAATAGGGCTTCATACCTCCCAATAGGGGGGACGGTTCGGGAGGTGCTGGTTTTGGTCGATGCAATTGTAAACAGTTTGGCGATCTCTTAACCGGCGCTCGCGCAGCGAGCGCCTTTAATATTTCTTTACATCTGTACCTTTTGGACTCTCAATAGTTCGCTTTATGGAGGTCAAATGCCGCTATTGGTTCTCTTGAGCAGGAAATGGTGGTTATGCGATCCCGCACATGCGACCTCGATCCATCCGCGCCCGCAAGCGACTGCCAGGCGGGCGATTGCCAGGTTCGGAGGGCAACTGAATTATTGGTATTGAGTGCTTCAAACCCTTGCCCAGAGGGAATTTGATGGAATGACGATCGCGTTGCAAGAACTTTGCAAAAGTCAATGTCGAGATCGTGAGGTTGCTTTTAGACTGGGGTACGCACTGGTGGCAGTGCCTCGGACGAGATCGTCGACTGAGGCGAACGGCCGTGCCCCGTCATCTCCCCTTCGCTGTCGTCCCGATGTCCCCGCAGCAACTTTGGACTCAAGTTCTGTCCCAGCTTCGCGTGCAATTGCCCAGAGGCATGTATGACAACCTGGTTGCCAAACTCGTTGCAGAAGCGCTCACGACCGAGTGCCTGACGCTGTGCGCTCCAGATCCCTTCACTCGCGACTGGCTGCAAAAGCACATTAGCGACAAGACCGCCGCTGCCATCCAGGAAGTTCTGGGTTATCCCTTGGCGGTGCGGATCGCTACAGCGGAAGACCTGCAGAGCGAACCTCAGCCTCAGCTCGTTCCCGCAGTTCGCCCGCCCGCGCCAGCACCTATAGCGCGCGCGCGCGGCAGTCTCAACCCGAAATACACGTTCAAGCGGTTTGTCAGCGGCAACTGCAATCGCTTTGCTCATAGCGCAGCCCTGGCTGTGGCGGACAATCCCGGCAATTGCTACAACCCATTGTTCATTTGGGGTGGCGTCGGTCTGGGCAAAACCCATTTGATGCAAGCGATCGGACATCACCGGCTGAGCACCGAGCCCAACGCGACGGTATGCTACATCTCTACCGAGCAGTTCACCAACGATCTCGTCGATGCGCTCAAGCACGATCGCCGCAAAGATTTCCGCGATCGCATCCGCTCTGCCGATGTGCTGCTTCTTGACGACATCCAGTTCATCGAGAATAGCGAAGCCACCCAGGAAGAAATCTTCCACGCATTCAACACGCTTCACGAAGCGGGCAAGCAAGTCGTGCTCGCCTCCGATCGCCCGCCGGACCAGATTCCTCGCTGTTCCGAGCGGTTGACCTCGCGCTTTGCCATGGGTATGACTGCCGACATGCAGATTCCAGACCTAGAGACGCGCATGGCTATCCTGCACAAAAAAGCCGAAGCCGAGCGACACTCGCTGCCACACGACGTTGTTGAATATATTGCCACGCGCCACACCGTTAACGTGCGGGAGCTCGAAGGCGCGCTAACCCGCGCGATCGCTTATTCCTCGATCGAGGAGGTGCCCCTGACCATCGAGGCGGTCGCGAAGTTGCTCGCCCCGGCCGTTCCCCGCCGGGTTGCGGTAACACCCGAGGCGATTTTGCAAATCGTCTCCGAGCGCTTCAGTGTTTCGATCGACGACATGCAAAGCAGCTCGCGCCGCCGGGAAATCGGCTTTGCCCGCCAAGTCGGGATGTACCTGATGCGGGAGCACACGGATTTAAGCCTGCCGCGGATTGGTGACGTTTTTGGGGGGAAAGACCACACAACCGTCATTTACAGCTACAACAAAATCCGCGACCTCCAGCAAACCAACCCCGAACTCTCTCAAATCCTCCGCCTGCTGACCGAGCGCATTGCCCTCGGCGATCGCTAACCAGACGATAGGCAAATCCTCCGGGGAGCATCGCGAGCGCTCGGTATCGATCGGGATTACAACCTAGAGCTGATAAATGGCTGTGCTATATTAGGAGCCGTTATCCGGGGCGTAGCGCAGCTTGGTAGCGCACCACTTTGGGGTAGTGGGGGTCGTGGGTTCAAATCCCGCCGCTCCGATATATGCAAAGCCCTCTCGTTGAGCGGGCTTTGCGCTTTTCGAACACCATCTTGAGGTGCTTATAGACCAGGGTGAAACCCACGCTAGTTGGACCAGTTTTAGGCACTTTAGCTAGTATTTGGGTACGAAATGGGTATGAATTATGCAAACAACTACCCGAACGAAGTCGCCCAAATGCAACGTGTCTATCGAGGAATATCTAGGTCGTTTGCGATTAAGGCGGCGGCTTCAGGGGAAACTATACACTTTTCTATCGGATTACCAGATTCTAAGAGGCTGTTTGAAAAGGGACTAGTCGGGTATCAGAGTACCCTAATCGATCCGTAGAAATACCCCTAAATTCCTATTTCCTCGTCGCGAGGCATGTGCCCGATTTCGCGCAATCCGATTTTTCAAATGGCCTCTTAATCTCAACTGCGGCTGGCTTGGTAGTTGCAATTTTCACAATGCTGTTTGCTAATCTGTTTCGCGATCATTTTAAGCGCCAAGTGGCGATGATTCAGGAGTATGGTGGACAGCTAGAAATCCTTTATCTAGAAATCCTGTATGAGACCACTAAGAGGTTTTGTATCCACAGGAGAAAGCCCATGTATCTGCCTGATGAGCAAGATGAATCCTTTGAACTCAACATCTTGCCTATAATTGATGTCATTTTTGCAATTTTCACGTTCTTCGTCGTATCAACACTGTTTTTGACTCGTTCGGACAGTTTACCCGTCAACTTTTCAAAGGCGGCAACGGTTGAAACGCAGCAGCAAACTAGAGTGACCGTCACTGTCAATGAAGGCAACGATATTTCGTTAAACCGAGAAGCAATTGAATTAAATGAGTTACAGGCAGGTGTGCGATCGCTGATGGACGAAACGCAAAGCACCATTGTGGTAATCAACGCTGACAAAGCAGTCAGCCACGGTCAGGTCATTGCGGTGATGGATTGGCTGCGGGAAGTTGAAGAGGCTGTTTTGGGTATTGCTACTCAACCCGGTTCAGCGCCTGATTCAGCTCAATCTGATTAATATCCAGTCGGTCTAGAAATTCTCTACATTCTCAGTCTTGTCATAATGCCGTTTGCAACTTCTCCGCTACAGTTCAAGCAGTCATCAATCGGGCTGATTCTCGGTTTAGGTATCGGGGTCGTTTTACTCTGTCTCTGCTTTTTAGCTGGCATTTTGCTGGGCGCAGCCGACATCAGCCCAACTATGGTATGGCAGTCTCTGTCTGAGTTTGATGGCTCCACTAATCACTTAATTATCCGGACGGTGCGCCTGCCCCGAGCAATTATGGCTGTTGTCGTCGGAGCAGCACTGGCTGCCGCCGGAGCGATTACCCAAGGGCTGACGCGGAATCCCCTCGCTGCTCCAGATATCCTGGGGATTAACGTCGGCGCAGCCTTAGCAATGGTGCTGGCTGTTTTCCTCGGGATCGGGAGTAGAGCCGTGGGGTTTGCCTTTATCGGAGCTGCGATCGCAGCTGTGACCGTGTACTGGCTCGGCTCAATGGGGCGCAGCGGCCTCACACCGCTGAAGCTAGTGATTGCTGGGGCTGCACTGAGCTATTTACTCAGTTCAATCACGACCGGAGTGCTCATCCTCAGTCAGCGCACTCTGGAGGAAATTCGCTTTTGGCTAGCAGGATCGCTAGCAGGGCAGGACATGAGCAGCTTGCTGCCGATTTTGCCCTACATTTGCGTCGGGCTGATCGGTTCCCTAACGCTTGGACGGCAACTCACCCTGCTATCCCTCGGTGAAGATGTGGCTCAAGGACTGGGTTTGCAAACGGTCTGGATCAAAGCTGCCGCTGCTGTGACAGTGGTATTGCTGGCAGGTAGCGCCGTGGCGTTGGCTGGCCCCATCGCCTTTGTAGGCTTGGTCGTCCCCCACGTTGTCCGGTTTGGTGTCGGCGTAGACTATCGCTGGATTTTGCCCTACGCCATGATTGCAGGCGGCATCCTGTTGTCAGTTGCTGACATTGCAGCGCGACTAATCATTCGCCCTCAAGAGCTACCCGTCGGCATCATGACTGCTCTCGTCGGCGCACCGTTCTTTATCTATTTAGCGCGATCTCAGATCAAACGATGACGCCCTCCTGAATTTCGTGATTTTAAGGGCGAATGGCATTCGCCCCTACCCATTTGCCATCCCATCCATCTACCCTCATAACTCCCCTGACCCATGCCGGTAACCAAACCCTGGATTTCCATCCGACCGCGACGATCGCCTGTGTCTTTTCGGGTTGATCGGCGGGTGCCTGTGGTTTTGGTTGCTTTAGTGGCAATGGCTTTGCTGTCTCTGGTGTTTAATGTCAGCCAGGGTGAATATCCGGTACCGCCTTTGGAGGTGGTGAAAACGATTCTGGGTCTACCCGCTAATCCAGACTATGAATTTGTGATCAACACGCTGCGTTTGCCTCGTGCTCTGGTGGCACTTCTGGTCGGTATGGGACTAGCTACAGCGGGGACAGTCTTACAGGGATTGACGCGTAATCCCCTGGCTGCCCCCGAAATTATTGGCATTAATTCGGGGGCCAGCTTGGTTGCCGTGGCTTCGATCGTATTGCTGCCACAGGTTCCTGTTGGCTGGCTGCCCGTAGCCGCATTTTTAGGTGGCTTAGGAGCTGCGATCGCAATTTATCTCTTGGCCTGGAATCAAGGCAGTTCGCCGGTTCGCTTAATCTTGGTGGGCGTTGGTCTAACCGCTTTGACGGGAGCCTGCACCAGCTTGATGATTACCTTCGGGAACATCTACAACGTCAGCCAAGCCTTAGTCTGGCTAACGGGCAGTGTCTACGGTCGCAGTTGGGAACATCTCTGGCCTCTGCTGCCGTGGCTGATTGTTTTTATGCCCCTGTCGCTAGTGCTGGCGCGAGATCTGGATACGCTCAATCTAGGAGATCACTTGGCCCAGGGGCTAGGCAGTCGGGTGGAATGGATGCGGGGCTTGCTGTTAGTATGTGTGGTTGCGCTCGCTGGAGCCTCAGTTGCAAACGCAGGCACGATCGGTTTCATTGGCTTAATGGCTCCTCATTTGGCGCGGCAGTTGGTTGGGCCATCCCATGCCGGGCTGATTCCAGTGGCAGCACTGGTGGGAGCTTGCATTGTTGAACTTGCAGATTTAACTGGACGGTTGTTATTTGCGCCAATTGAACTGCCGTGTGGTGTGATTACTGCCGTGATCGGTGCGCCCTATTTTCTATGGCTACTTTACCGCAATCGCGATCGCTAAATTTAGATGGATGAACTCGACAAAATCAATCGGAATTTGACTGATATTCAATGATGATATGGTCGGCACAACTTCATTTTAGCCTTTTCCCGATCGGTACGATCGCACTGGCAATACCGATTGCTGGCCCATTAGCAGACCGCGTCTTTGAACCTTTAATGAGTGCTCCCCATGGAATTTCAGCGAGGTTAGGCGAACTGTTTGGTA
>NZ_ASSJ01000061.1 GCF_000473895.1 Rubidibacter lacunae KORDI 51-2
ACTTGTAGGCGCTGCGGCGTGAGGCTGCCAGCGGCTAATTCCCGTTCCAAGTAATCGGCAACCCGGTCTTCGCCGTGGGTCGCTGCTTGATCAAGCGCTTCCACCATCAAGCGGGCCGCCCGGTCGCGCTCGTAGTCGGTTTTGAGCTGATTCCAGAGCTGGCGATAGCGCTCGTTGGGTAACAGCTCCTTTTGCCAGGTGCAGTAGAGCAACGCTCGCGGTTTCCGGCGCAACCCCTCGATGACGTGGCGATAGTCAATGCAGCGTCCCCGACGTTTCCCGTTCCCCTGGACGCGCATCCGGGTGAGGGCGAAGACTTGGGTTTGACCCCAGAAGCCCAGAATGCGGTCGTGGTAGAGGTGCAGCTCCACCCGCTGACCGATGAGCCGGGACGGGACGGTGTAAAGGATGCAGCGCACTTCGATGGTGCTGTGGCGGCTGACCCGCGCCGTCAGGATTTCGTAGTCCGGCACCCGGTATTTGGGCAGGGGCTGCAGTGCCGCTCTCTCCACGGCAAACTTGTCCGCGTGTTGGCGGTTCAACCCCTCTGCTGCCGCCGCCACTACTGCCTGATAGGCCTCCACGCTCGGGAAATCGGCACTGCCGCGCAGGTAGATGGCTTGTTCGATGCGATTTTTCAAATGTCCGTGGGGAGACTCTATCGCGCCGTTCTCGTGCGTCACGCCCCGATTGTTGCGCGTCGGTTCCATGCGGTAGTGGTCGCACAGGGCGTCGTACAGCTGCGTCAAGGGCTTTTGGCGTTTGCCACCCAGATTGCGATAGGCAGCGCTCAGACTGTCGGTGCGGTGCTGTTTGGGACTCCCTCCCGAGGCATGCAAGGCGTTTTGCAGTCCTTCCGCTCA
>NZ_ASSJ01000062.1 GCF_000473895.1 Rubidibacter lacunae KORDI 51-2
TCCAGGCTAGGCTCTGGCAGCAGATGTTCGGCGCAGGAGACTTCCTTGGGCAGCAGTGGTGCAGAAGCAATACTGGTACGTGCGTTCCAGGGCCTGCAGTTTTGCGCTCTCTTCGCGAGCAAATCTGTTAGGCGCCCGGCATCGAGCCACTCGCCCGCAGCTCCCATCCCTCCCTGCCCAAAACTGCTAGGGGCGATCGCAGCTTTCCGATAAAACATTTCAGACAGTGGCGATCAGAAACAATCTCGGATATGATTCTGTTTCAGAGGCTGTTTGAAAAGCGTTCTACCGGGTATTAAATTGACCAGAGCAACACGCTGGCAAGCTGAGATCAGCATTTTTATCTGGAGGTATGAGTTCGCTTTAATGCGACCCGTGTTTCAAACAGACTCTCAATGAGTAGTTCACCTGTTCGGCTGCAAGCACACTGACTTTTTTCTATCATGAATGCACTTTGGGATTTTTCGTTTAAGAATTTCTTCGCTCCGAAATTCATCGGTCTTCTCTACGCAATCGGATTGGGTCTAATAGGTTTGTTTAGTCTTTTGTTTCTTGGCTTGGGTTTCAGATCGGGGATTCTTGCAGGACTTCTTTCCTTAATTTTAACGCCCGTTTTTGCACTTTTGGAAATCATTTTTTTGAGAATTTTTCTGGAAAGTATGATTGCTGTAATCCGTGTTGCTGAGGAATCTATCAAGATTGCAGCAAGTGTCAAGGAAACTGCCGAAAATACGAAGACCGTTACACAGGGAAATGAAGGATTTTAGATGCGGAAGCCCTTAGAGAGTGTTGTGATTTAATCCTGTCTGCCAGCAGCGGTCGCTTTCCTGTCTCCATCGTTTTCAAGTTGAGATTCCCCGTGGTCACGCTCGATCTCAAGGCTGACTTTCAGCGCAGGGCAACCATCGTCCCACACGCCACTCGCGATGCCAGATCCTCCAGAATACTGTCCGAGCCAGATTGCAGCGATTCTCTCAGCATTCTCATCTGAAGATTCACCAACGGCAAGTAATCAAGGGGACCTGATATCAAAGTCAAAAGAATATCAACATCGTGGTGACTCCCACCCGCAAGCAATTGTTGAGAGAGATCGCGTTTGGTGCCGGCAACAGCAACGCGCTGTTCGAACACAACGATCGCGGCGCGGGCAGCCGCCAATTCAGCGGCCGCTAACCCAGAGCGGGCAGCATAGGCTGTCGTTTGAGGGAGTCCCCCTGGGTGGCTATGTTCGGGCCATCGCAGAATTAATCCTGCGGGACTTCGAGGCTGGCGAGTTCTTGTTAAATTAATAAACCCCGCATAACGCGTACTAGGAGCGTCCCAGCAAAGCGACTGCCTTCGGTAACTTAGGCTGCCCGCAAGGTGCCCCAGTCGCTTGCTGTGGCGGATTCTAACGCGCGGACTACGTAATCTTTATGGATGCGCATGGGAACGAGTTGCGGCTCCAAAAAAGTGGATATTCGTTCCTACTTGGCGGAACGAAGATCCAAGCGCGGCGAGGATAATGGGTAGGAGCTTGCCATGGTAAGCCTAGAAGTTTCTCGGGGTTGACCGCAATCCCGGCTGGATCGTTCTCGCTCCTTAAGGTTGCTTTGAGGTTTTGGGCTTTTACCAGCTATCCGGTCAAAGGGGTAGAAAAAAGAGAGAAGCAATTGGGTAGAAACTAGGTAAATTGAACTGCGCGAAATCTTCCCATCAGTCGATCTCGCAGCAGCAGTGGCACCTGCAGATCGTCCAATCTCCACGCCACTTCGGGTTCGACTCTAATCCGACGCGGCACGATCTTTTGCGCTGCAGCGCTGGCGGCGCACCTCAAAGAGCAGCAGGGCGGCCGCAGTTGCTGCGTTCAACGACTCAACTCCCGGCGCGATCGGAATGCACGCCTGCACGTCCGCTAGTTCGGAAAGCTCCGCAGACAATCCTGCCCCCTCGTTCCCGAGCAGGATCAGCGTCGGACCTCTTAGATCGACATCCCAGTAAGTCCGCTTTGCCCGAGGCAGCGTCGCGATCGCCTGACCGCCCTGCTGCTGGAATGCCCGTACAACCGCTCCCACATCTGCTGCAACGGCAATGGGCAGCGTCAGCCAAGCGCCGGCCGAGGCTCGCAACACCTTTGGACTATCTGGATCCACGCTGTCGGCACTCAGCCACAATCCCCCGACTTCTGCAGCTACAGCCGTGCGAATCGTCGTGCCCAAATTGCCCGGATCCTGCAGGCGCTCAGCCGCGATGCCCAAATCGATCGCCGGTGATGGAACACGGTGCAATTGCGACCGTCGAGCCGTTGCAACGACCCCGTCGGGATTGACCGTCGTTGCTAACTTTACCAACACCTCCGGCGCGACCGACTCCGCCCGTTGCGCCCGCGCGCTTGCCCGCAACCAAAGGTGCGGGTAGCGCTCCTGCCACTCCGGCGTCGCACACACCTCCACTAGCGATCGCTCGAGTTCGCAAGCCGTCGCCACTAGGTGCGTACCCTCGAGCAACAGCAAATCCAGATTGCGCCGTTCCTTTGCGCGGTGCAGCTTGCGAATCTGCTTGACGAGCGGGTTCTGAAGGCTGGTCAGCACGGAAAGTTAGCGCTTACTCATCATTGTCTTCGTCCTCTCGGCCGTTGTCGAGAGCTTGGAGACGCTCCTCGGCGCGGGTAGCGCCCTCGCCGTCACCCTGACTGGTGTAGAGGTCGCGAGCGGTGCCGAAAGCCCGACGGGCTTCGCCCAAGCGATCGCGTCCCTGAAGTGCCAGCCCCAAATTGAAGTAGACCCCGGGGTTTTGCGGGGCAAGCTCCGTCAAGCGGCGATAGGTCACGATCGCCAGCAGGTAATCTTCACGAACCAGAAGCACTTCTCCGATCGCGGCTTGAACCTCGATCGACTGCGGCGCGATCGAGGCGGCCTGCTTATATGCACTCAGTGCCTCGTCCCACCGGTCTTCTGCTTGAAGAAGCTGCCCGGTTTGATAATGCAGGCCAGCATCGCGCGGATTGAGGCGCTCGGCCGTCTGGAGCGCGCTCGCCGCCTCCGTCACATGACCGCTCTCAAAATAGACCCGGGCGAGTTTAAGTTGTAGTTGCGCATCGGTGGGATCGAGCGCGATCGCCTGCTCGAAGGCTTGTATTGCACCGTCCGGGGACCCTTGCTGCACCTGAAGCGCCCCGATTGCTCTGTAAATCTGCGGGTCGCTTGCGTTGATTGCTAGAGCTCGTTCGTAAACGCTCAGCGCTCCAACGTAGTCGTTCTGCCGCGATAACACGACGCCCAACCCGAGGTAGTGCTCGACCGCTTCGGGAGCAAGTTGGAGTGCCTGCTCGTAAGCCTGCCGCGCTGCCACATTGTTGCCGGCTTGAGCGAGGCTGTGCCCGAGTGCGTGATGATAGTCGGGGTTTTGCGGTTCGAGCGTCACGGCAAGCTGATAGGCTTCTGCCGCCGCACCAAAATTTTCTTGCTGTATTTGCAAATACCCGATACCGGAGTAGATGCGGGCATTGCGCGCGTCGAGAGTTGCAGCTTGCTCGTACAAACGAGTGGCTTCAGCATAGTCACCAGCATCTGCAAGATCGCGCCCGCGTTGGAGTAAGTCCGCCAAGCGAGCGGAGTTGGCCGGCACCTGAGCGTGCCCGGCTGCAAGAGGGCGCGCGACGATCGCTGGCACCGTAAGGAGTGTACCGGCTAGTGCCAAGCCGAGTAGCGGTTTAGAAAAAACAAATCGCACGAGTTGAGCGTCCCATCCCGGACGCGCTTGTGATGCCTGTTCTTATATAACAATTTCACCTGCAGGACCGCCCTCGAGCGCATCCTACTCGGATATAACCAGTTGCAAGTTGCACGCAGAAATCTACCATGCGATTTAACCCCCAAAACTCATCTTCACCCATTGCCGGCAAGCCAACATGCGCGACATGACCGCCATTGGCGGTTAGCAACAAACGTCCGAGGGGATTAGCCGCCACGCGCGCGGCAAGCTCCGGCACGAGCGTCGGGTCAAACATGGGATCGTCAGCTGCATAAATGACTAGATAAGGTAAAGCCAACTTGTCTAACAAATATAGTCCGCTCGTGCGGCGGTAATAGTCCTCGACGCTCGCAAAGCCGTAGTAGTCCACGACGAGCTCGCGATCGAAAGCTCGGATCGAGTCGATGCGGGCCACTGACTCCGGCGCGATCGCGTCTGGGAAGTCGCGCTGGCGATCGCGAGCGGCTCTCTGCAGCTCCCGCGTCAGATTAGAGGCAATCGCCCGTCCTGCCCGCGTCGATTCCAAATGGGTTAGCGATCTATCCGACTCAAGGTTTGGGCTGAGGACTACTGCTCCGCGGATCGACGTGCTGCCCTCGGCTGCCGCGGCTTTTAATCCCCACAATGCGAGCTGACCGCCCAACGAAAACCCGACCAGTATCACCGCCGACGGACACCCGAGGGCGACCAACTGCGATGCCAGTTGGACCTGATCGCTCCCTTCGCGCCACCCATCCGATGAAGGAACGGGCGAAAGACTTGCCGTCCGACCGTGACTGCGCCAGTCGTACAGCAACACCGCAAACCCCCGTGCGTGCACCTTACGCGCCAGTGCGTGTGCGTACCAAGCCGTCTGCGTGGTGCCGGCAATGCCGTAATTCAGGATTAGCGTCCCGATTGCTTGCGGCGGGCAACTCCAAATCCCCCATAGCGGTACGTCTTCGGCACCGCGAAAGACTTTTTCCTGCCAGGGGACGTGCGGCAAGGATCTCATCCAGGACACGCGATCGCCCCACCAACACCAGCTTCGACCGTACCAGAGACTCACGGCCAGAGTTTGCACCAAACCGTCACGTAAGTAGCGCGGCGGCCGATAAGGCAGCACCCCGCTTGCTGGACTCAATTTCGGACTCGGCAGGCGATCGCTCAGTGGAAACACGGGGCAGAGTTGGAGAAATGTAATGACTAGGGTTATGACATAGGTAGCAATAGGGGGGTCTCGCAGAGCATTCAGGCTGCTTGCAAACAGCCTGCATATACGTCACGTTCGCGACAAACGTGACATGAACGAGATAAAGCTTATAATCAGGACAGGTTTCTTAAGTATCCCCTAACAGATCTTAATCGAAAGCTACGGCCCCTTATATCGCCTGCCTTTAAAACGATGCCGCGAATCCTGGTCATTGACGACGACCCCGCAATTTCCGAGTTAGTCGCCATCAACCTCGAGATGGCAGGCTACGACGTGAGCTCGGCAGCTGACGGAGTCAAGGGTCAAGCCCTCGCGATTCAAGTGCAGCCCGATTTAATCATGCTCGACCTAATGCTGCCTCGCGTGGACGGATTTACCGTTTGCCAACGCCTGCGGCGCGACGATCGAACTGCAGACATCCCGATTTTGATGCTGACAGCACTCGGCCAAACACAAGACAAAGTCGAAGGGTTTAATGCCGGCGCTGACGACTATCTCACCAAACCGTTCGAGGTCGAAGAAATGTTGGCGAGGGTGCGAGCACTACTGCGACGGACCGATCGCATCCCTCAAGCCGCCAAGCATTCGGAAATTCTCAACTACGGTCCCCTGACGCTTGTCCCCGAGCGTTTTGAGGCCATTTGGTTTACCAAGACCGTCAAGCTGACTCATCTCGAGTTCGAACTCCTGCATTGCCTGCTGCAGCGTCACGGTCAAACCGTGCCTCCTAGCGAAATCCTCAAGGAAGTCTGGGGCTACGATCCGGATGACGACATCGAAACGATTCGCGTTCATATCCGCCATCTCCGTACGAAGCTAGAGCCGGAGCCACGCCACCCCATCTTCATTAAGACCGTTTACGGTGCTGGTTACTGCCTAGAACTCCCGGTCGAAGAAAACCCGAGCTCCAGTCAAACAAGCTCGGCCGCTGTCTGATAGCCAATAGATCGCAGAACTCGATCCCAAGCGACCTGGACGCTAATGCTTCAGCGCGCTTAAGTTCTCATAGTGACGTTTGGATAGCAGTTAGAGGGCGTTTTCGAGGACTATCGTCGTGCAGATCGAGCGCTTGCCCGTCCGAACTGATAATTACATCTTCGTGCTATGCGACGCGGCAAGCGGTAGCGCTGCTGTCGTGGATCCGGCTGAGGCACAATCGGTCTTACGGTGCTTGCAAGCGCGCGAACTAAAACTCGTTGCCATTTTTATTACCCATCACCATCACGACCACATTGGCGGCAACCTCGAATTATTGGCATCCTTCCCACACGCAACGGTTTATGCCGGAGCCGAGGATCGCGATCGCGTGCCAGGACAGTCGGTCTTTTTGCACGGAGGCGATCGCGTAGAGTTTGCTGGACGGGCTGGCGAGGTGCTTTTCGTTCCAGGTCACACCCGCGCTCACATTGCCTACTACTTTCCGCCGTCCACCCCGTCTGAGCCGGGCGAACTATTTGTCGGTGATACAATTTTTGCCGGTGGGTGCGGTCGCTTGTCCGAGGGCACACCCGCCCAGATGCTGGCATCCCTGCAGCAGTTGCGATCGCTGCCGGATGCTACGCGCGTGTGGTGCGCTCACGAGTACACGCTCAAGAACCTTTGCTTCGCGCTAACCGTCGATGGCGAGAACCCAATCTTGCAGCAGCGGTTTGCCGACGTGCAGCGAGCGCGAACTCGAGGTGAAGCAACCGTGCCTTCGGTACTAGGCATCGAGCGGCGTACAAATCCATTTCTGCGTTGGGACGAGCCGGCCTTGCAAGCAGCAATGCAAACCAAGGACCCCATTCGTGTTTTCGCTCGCCTGCGCGGTCGCCGCGATCTTTTTTAGACATCCGGGCGCTTGAGCTTTACCTGAGAACGTCGCGCCTATCGCAACATTCCGCAGTCGGACTCAAGTATTTCCTGCAATTACTGAAGTACTACCTTTAACTGAAGTACTACCTTTATTATTTGCGCCGGCTAAGCGAGGAAAGCGAAGTTGTCAACCCTGAAGGGGGTAAGGCTTGAATCGCTACTTGGGGTTTGCTGAAAAAATCCACAAATCAAATTTAGGGGGTAGAGAGCTTATGGAATCAGCTTTTTACCAACTAGCTCCAGCTTTTTTCCTCGGATTCTGAGCCTAACTGTAAGGGTTTTGATGCTCTGGTGCCTATAACCGTGCACTTTTCTGGCATAGAAAACACTTAGAGCCTTTCATTGTCATAATCCAGCCTTTTTCAGCAAACCCTACTTGACTGTCCAGGTTATCCAAGCGAGCAAGAACGATCGATGTTGCATCGGCATCACTGAGTTCCCCGAAGTGCGACAAGCGGTTGACTTTCAGACCGCAGTTGAAGTACTTGAAGACAACTGCACCCGCTTCGTTAATAGCACAGGAAATCAAGTCCGTAGCAGAGCGGGCAGTAAGATTCGTGGACGCATCGCCATCGGCGTCGTTGTCTTGCAATACGAACTCGATGCTCCCTTTGTCGTGGATCGCATTGCCAGGGCATTGACAAAGCGATAATGGCCCGTAATGACAATGTTGGCAGCGCGCCAACCAAGGCGGTCTTTAGCGATCGTAAAGTCCTGAATGGAGTTACGACTGTCGTTAATGATCTACAACTAGAAGGAGTTGCCCCCCAGTCTGCCAACGTGAATGTCGCAGTCATGGCCCTGAAGCGCGCGCGATCGACATTATCGCCACAAATCAGAACTTACCAGGTTGTTGCCCCCTAAACCGTTTAGGACGCTACACAAAACTTCTGCGAAGAGTGAATCGCCCGCAATTTTGCTGCTATGTACATACTAGATTTTGACAAGGTCTTGGTAGCGCGGGTAAGTCCGCCGTTCCCACTTCAAGGCCAGCAGCTAACAATGCCATCGGGCATTCCCATAAAGCATTCCCTCCCAAAAGCTGCCCAAGCCATTGCCTCTCATTACTTAGGTAAGCTATTCGACCTTCTCTGCCCGCCCTAATTCAAACTCACATATTTTAAATCGATTGCGCCGAGAGCAATTCCGAGCTGCTTTCATATACCATTCGCCACGTCATTTCATGACCTGCCCACAAGGGCACGAGCCCAAATTCAGTAAATGGTAATTCATCGGGTACACGCCAGGTTGACTTGGTCATAGTTATCCTTTCGGTATTGCGCGGCAGCCGATAAAAATCCGGACCATGGAAACTGGCGAAGGCTTCAAGTTTATCAAGTGCATCGGTGCTTTCAAAAGCTTCTGCATACAACTCCATAGCATGCAGAGCTGAATAGCAACCTGCACAACCGCAGGAACTTTCTTTGCTGTCACGGGCATGTGGAGCACTATCGGTACCAAGGAAAAACTTAGGGTCGCCAGATGTTGCTGCCTGCAAAATTGCTTGACGATGACGCTCGCGTTTCAAAACTGGCAGGCAGTAATAGTGAGGGCACATGCCATTCATGAATAGCATGTTGCGATTGAACAAAAGATGTTGTGGGGTAATAGTAGCGGCAATATTGTTAGCAGACAGGATAAACTCCACAGCATCGGCAGTAGTAATGTGTTCGAGCACCACGCGAAGCTTAGGAAAGCGTAGCTTGAGAGGGATCAAATATTTCTCGATAAATACTTTCTCGCGATCGAACACATCTACATCTCTATCAGTCACTTCCCCATGTAGCAACAAGGGCATATCTACCTGCTGCATCACCTCAAAGACGCGATCGCACTTACGAATATCCGTCACGCCGAATTCTGAATTCGTCGTTGCCCCGGCTGGGTAGTACTTTACTGCTTTGATAAACTGAGACGCTTTAGCAGCAACAATATCTTCAGGGCTGGTATTATCGGTTAGATAAAGTGTCATCAGTGGCTCGAATTGTTTGCCCGCCGGAATTGCTGCAATGATGCGATTTCGATAAGCTGAAGCATCAGCTAACGAGCGGACCGGAGGCTTTAAATTGGGCATAATGATGGCACGGGAAAACTGGCGTACCGTATGAGGCAGAACCGCTTTCAAAGCTGCACCATCCCTCAGATGCAGATGCCAGTCATCGGGGCGAGTCATGGTAATATTTTGCATCGTCCAATTTTATAACAGGGTTGAACTGCAGCCAACGTGAAAAAGTTCTAGGGAAGTCGAAACGGAAGACATTTTTGTCAACTAGCTTGATTCATGACTAGGCACTTAGTCTATCATAATGCAAAAGTCCATACTAGTAGTAACTAGACCTCTTGCATAATCAATTTCGGGAAGGGATTAGAAGTCATTGAAGTCTTCATTGAAAGGATATTTTGTTTTTTGTATGACATGCCAAACGAGATTTTTTAGTATCTTTTCAAAAGTTCTAATAGGAATCTTTGCCTCGAGAAAATCGCCAGTTCAACAAACAAAATGCAGGTGAACAACATAGTTGGCTTCCAAGATAAAGCAAAAAAATGTAAGGATGTTCGGCGGTGGTCTATGAAATTACATAGCAAGCGATTTTGATGGCATTGCC
>NZ_ASSJ01000063.1 GCF_000473895.1 Rubidibacter lacunae KORDI 51-2
TTAGAGCAACTGTTATGCAAGCAGGAGCAGTAGCGCGTCAGACTCCCACCAGAGGTTGTGGCAGCAGGCACGGGATATGATTTCATACTCGAGGCTCTATCGAGGGCGAAAAATCTTTGATTTTGCATCAAGGAACCTCGGTTTGGCGGCACACGCTAGAGAAGGTGGGTCAAAAAAAGGAAGTGCCCTTCAGCTGAAGGGCACTTCCTCATGAAATCAAACCTGGCATCGAACTATTTTGCCGGACAGCAACCCGTCCAGTATCGTCGCCGCTGCAGCGTTTCACCTGCGAGTTCGAGATGGATCGCCGTGGGTCCACTGCGCTATTGACACCAGGAAAGCCTTAAAACCAGATGTCTTACTTTCTCCAGTTCAAAATGCAAAGCGATGCATTTTACAACACCTTCAAGACCGCACAGCCTTTGTCAAGAATCCAACATACCAGCCTAGCAGCGAGGTCAAGCCCTCGGTCTGTTAGCACGCCTCGGCTGCATACGTTGCCGCACTTCCACCTAGCGTCTAGTAACGGGTGTTCTCCCCGTGACCTTACCTCCTTAAGGAGTGAGAGCACTCATCTTGAGGTGGGCTTCCCACTTAGATGCTTTCAGCGGTTATCCACTCCGCACTTAGCTACCCTGCGTTTACCGTTGGCACGATAACAGGTACACCAGCGGTGCGTCCTTCCCGGTCCTCTCGTACTAAGGAAGGCTCCTCTCAATGCTCTTACGCCTGCACCGGATATGGACCGAACTGTCTCACGACGTTCTGAACCCAGCTCACGTACCGCTTTAATGGGCGAACAGCCCAACCCTTGGGACCTACTCCAGCCCCAGGTTGCGATGAGCCGACATCGAGGTGCCAAACCTCCCCGTCGATGTGAACTCTTGGGGGAGATCAGCCTGTTATCCCTAGAGTAACTTTTATCCGTTGAGCGACGGCCCTTCCACACAGTGCCGTCGGATCACTAAGGCCGACTTTCGTCCCTGCTCGACTTGTAGGTCTTGCAGTCAAGCTCCCTTCTGCCTTTGCACTCTTCGGCTGATTTCCAACCAGCCTGAGGGAACCTTGGCGCGCCTCCGTTACCATTTAGGAGGCGACCGCCCCAGTCAAACTGCCCGCCTGAAACTGTTCCCTTCCCGGATGACGGGTAAGGGTTAGAATGTCAGCTTCGTCAGAGTGGTATCTCACCAGCGGCTCCCAGATGCCCACAAGCATCTTTTCATCGCCTCCCACCTATCCTGCGCAGACCAAGCCGAAACCCCATTCCAGGTTACAGTCAAGCTTCATAGGGTCTTTCTGTCCAGGTGCAGGTAGTCCGTATCTTCACAGACAATCCTATTTCGCCGAGCCTCTCTCCGAGACAGTGCCCAGATCGTTACGCCTTTCGTGCGGGTCGGAACTTACCCGACAAGGAATTTCGCTACCTTAGGACCGTTATAGTTACGGCCGCCGTTCACCGGGGCTTCGGTCGCTAGCTTCGGTTACCCTAACCAGCTTCCTTAACCTTCCGGCACTGGGCAGGCGTCAGCCCCTATACATCCTCTTGCGAGTTAGCAGAGACCTATGTTTTTGGTAAACAGTCGCCTGGGCCTCTTCACTGCGACCACCTCTCGGTGGCACCCCTTCTTCCGAAGTTACGGGGTTATTTTGCCGAGTTCCTTGGAGAGAGTTACCTCGCGCCCCTTAGTATGCTCTACCACCCTACCTGTGTCGGTTTCGGGTACGGGTACCGGCTTTCAACACGGACTTGGCTTTTCTTGGCACTATCCTTCACCACGCAGGGACCGTAGTCCCCTCCCAATCCAATCAGGGTGTGGCTAGCTGTCATGCGTCCCCAAGCCGCTCCAGCTCGGCAGTCAGGGAATATTAACCCTGTATCCATCGACTACGCCTTTCGACCTCGCCTTAGGACCCGACTAACCCTCCGCGGACGAGCCTTCCGGAGGAACCCTTAGGGTTTCGGGGCTTTGGATTCTTACCAAAGTTTTCGCTACTCAAGCCAACATTCTCACTTCTGTCCGCTCCACCCCTGCTTGCCGCTAGGGCTTCTCCACTGACAGAACGCTCCCCTACCACATAGTCCGCAGCTTCGGTGGGATGCTTAGCCCCGTTCATTTTCGGCGCCGGAACGCTTGACCAGTGAGCTATTACGCACTCTTTCAAGGATTGCTGCTTCTAGGCAAACCTCCTGGTTGTCTATGCATTCCCACCTCCTTTATCACTTAGCATCCACTTGGGGACCTTAGCTGGCGGTCTGGGCTGTTTCCCTCTCGACGATGAAGCTTATCCCCCACCGTCTCACTCGTTACTAACCTACCGGTATTCTGAGTTTGCCTCGCTTTGGTACCGCTCTCGCAGCCCGCAGCGAAACAGTGCTTTACCCCCGGCAGGACTCCGTAACGGCTGCGCCTAAACGCATTTCGGGGAGAACCAGATAGCTCCGAGTTCGATTGGCATTTCACCGCTAACCACACCTCATCCGCCAACTTTTCAACGTTGGTCGGTTCGGACCTCCACTTAGTGTTACCTAAGCTTCATCCTGGACATGGTTAGTTCACCCGGGTTCGGGTCGACAAAACGTGACTTACGCCCTATTCGGACTCGCTTTCGCTCGGG
This sequence comes from Rubidibacter lacunae KORDI 51-2, assembly GCF_000473895.1. Taxonomy (NCBI): domain Bacteria; kingdom Bacillati; phylum Cyanobacteriota; class Cyanophyceae; order Chroococcales; family Aphanothecaceae; genus Rubidibacter; species Rubidibacter lacunae. Next base: position 2,617 of record NZ_ASSJ01000063.1, read on the forward strand.
CTGCGGTGCTGCACACCTTAACCTGCCACGCCCTGTCACTCGCTGGCTCATTCTTCAACAGGCACGCGGTTACCCGTTCAATCGGGCTTCCACTGCTTGTAAGCTAACGGTTTTACGTTCTATTTCACTCCCCTCGCCGGGGTTCTTTTCACCTTTCCCTCGCGGTACTGGTTCGCTATCGGTCACGCAGTAGTGTTTAGCCTTACGAGGTGGTCCTCGCTGATTCATCCGGGATTTCACGTGCCCCAGACTACTCGGGATTCAACTGTGTTGCTGCTGCTTTCGACTACAGGACTTTTACCTTCTTGGGTGCAGTTTTCAGCTGCTTCGTCTAGCTTGGGCAAACACTTGTAGTTGTCCCACGACCCCAACCGCCGCAGCAGTTGGTTTAGGCTCGTCCCGTTTCGCTCGCCGCTACTCAGGGAATCGCTGTTGCTTTCTTTTCCTCCGGCTACTAAGATGTTTCAGTTCGCCGGGTTCGCTCGTATTGACCTATGGATTCAGTCAATCGTTCTTGGGGTTGCCCCATTCGGAGACCTCCGGCTCATAGCTTGCTTCCAGCTCCCCGGAGCGTTTCGTCGGTCGCCACGTCCTTCTTCGCCTCTGCGTGCCTAGGGCTCCACCGTTAGCTCTTGGTAGCTTGACCTCGGTTTGCTGCTCTCGGCATTGTCCTCCGTCATGTTTCCACGACGATAGGTACCTGCATACTTGGCTCTTGACAATTGCTATGCGGTTTTCAAGGTGCTCGCTCGGACTCTACAGCCCGGCAGCTCCGCGTCTTCTACGCGTCAGTGCCGAGACGTTTGGTCGCTCTTCTACTTCTCAGTGGAGGTAAGCGGACTCGAACCGCTGACTTCCTGCGTGCAAAGCAGGCGCTCTACCAACTGAGCTATACCCCCACGCTTCCCTTACTCGATTGCTTTCAGACAATCGGTAGTGGGCCATCCTGGATTTGAACCAGGGACCTCACCCTTATCAGGGGTGCGCTCTAACCAACTGAGCTAATAGCCCGTTGCTCTCACCTCGATTCAGAATCTGCCCTCACGCTTCTTTCACTCAAAACCTAAACTCGACCTCGACCGACCTTGGGATGACGACAAGTTGCAACGGATTTGTTCTACCTTTGCACTTGTGTTAGGTCTCCCTATAAGGAGGTGATCCAGCCACACCTTCCGGTACGGCTACCTTGTTACGACTTCACCCCAGTCACCAACCCTGCCTTCGGCGCCCTCCTCCCGTAGGTTAGAGTAACGACTTCGGGCGTGGCCAGCTTCCATGGTGTGACGGGCGGTGTGTACAAGGCCCGGGAACGAATTCACCGCAGTATGCTGACCTGCGATTACTAGCGATTCCTCCTTCATGCAGGCGAGTTGCAGCCTGCAATCTGAACTGAGACCGGGTTTGCTGGGATTCGCTCGCCCTCGCGGGTTCGCTGCCCGTTGTCCCGACCATTGTAGGACGTGTGTAGCCCAGGGCATAAGGGGCATGCTGACTTGACGTCGTCCCCACCTTCCTCCGGTTTGTCACCAGCAGTCTCCTTAGAGTGCCCAACTAAATGCTGGCAACTAAGGACGAGGGTTGCGCTCGTTGCGGGACTTAACCCAACATCTCACGACACGAGCTGACGACAGCCATGCACCACCTGTCACGGCGCTCCCGAAGGCACCCTTCGGTTTCCCAAAGGTTCGCCGGATGTCAAGCCCTGGTAAGGTTCTTCGCGTTGCATCGAATTAAACCACATCCTCCACCGCTTGTGCGGGCCCCCGTCAATTCCTTTGAGTTTCACGCTTGCGCGCGTACTCCCCAGGCGGGAGACTTAACGCGTTAGCTACGGCACGGCTCGGGTCGATACGAGCCACACCTAGTCTCCATCGTTTACGGCTAGGACTACAGGGGTATCTAATCCCTTTCGCTACCCTAGCTTTCGTCCCTGAGCGTCAGTTGCGGTCCAGTAGGGCGCTTTCGCCACTGGTGTTCTTCCCAATCTCTACGCATTTCACCGCTACACTGGGAATTCCCCCTACCCCTACCGCACTCTAGCCTGGCAGTTTCCACTGCCTCTCCGCGGTTAAGCCGCGGGCTTTGACAGCAGACTTGTCAGGCCGCCTGCGAACGCTTTACGCCCAATAATTCCGGATAACGCTTGCCTCCTCCGTATTACCGCGGCTGCTGGCACGGAGTTAGCCGAGGCTGATTCCTCAGGTACCGTCACTGTCTTCTTCCCTGAGAAAAGCGGTTTACAACCCAAAGGCCTTCTTCCCGCACGCGGTCTGGCTCCGTCAGGCTTTCGCCCATTGCGGAAAATTCCCCACTGCTGCCTCCCGTAGGAGTCTGGGCCGTGTCTCAGTCCCAGTGTGGCTGCTCGTCCTCTCAGACCAGCTACCGATCGCTGCCTTGGTAGGCCGTTACCCCACCAACTAGCTAATCGGCCGCGAGCTCCTCCTCTGGCGCCGGAGCGTTTCACCCGAAGGCATATGGGGTATTAGCCGCCGTTTCCAACGGTTGTCCCCCTCCAGAGGGCAGATTCTCACGTGTTACTCACCCGTCCGCCACTAAGTCCGAAGACTTCGTTCGACTTGCATGTGTTAGGCCGACCGCCAGCGTTCATCCTGAGCCAGGATCAAACTCTCCATGGTGATTCGCTTTCTTGCTACTCGCATTCCACGAATCGGAGGGTTATCCGAATTGAATTTTCGAGGTCAAAGAATGAGCTGAAAGTATTGTGCTGACAGACTCTGAAGTTGTCGAGGTTCGAGGCGCGGAGGCGGGGGTGCCCGCTGAGCGCATTTACCAATCTATCCCCCTCCCTCGGCTCTGTCAACCCCTTCCTCGAAATTCTTTCCCAACTCCTCCTT
>NZ_ASSJ01000064.1 GCF_000473895.1 Rubidibacter lacunae KORDI 51-2
CTGCTCCGACAGAGCCACAATCAGCTCGGCATCCCCCGACAAAGTCACGGAGGATGCACCGTTGATGGCCGCGAGGGATACCTTGCCGTCGTGGCATGCGATCGCTGCCCGAGCGTCCTCAAGCTCCAGAGCGGCGGCGATCATCTTGCCCTTGCCCGAGACCTGATGCTGCAGCCTAGCGCGGTGGAAGATCGCGCGAGCGGCTTCCTCCAGCCCAAGCATGCCTGACATATAAGCTGCCGCGGCTTCGCCGGCACTGTGGCCGACAATGGCGGCAGGCTGCAGCCCCCAGGCGCGCCATAGTTCGCCCAGAGCCACCTGCAACGCGAAATTCGCAGGCTGGGAGATCTGTGTTTCCGCCATCCGCGACGAAGCTTCGTCTCGGGTCAACTCCTGCAGGAGAGACCAATCGGCGAATTCGGCAAAAGCCGCATCGCAGCGCTCGATCCAGTGACGAAAAAGCGGCTCGACCTGGAGCAGCTGGCGCCCCATTGCCCACCATTGTGGACCCATGCCCGAAAACACAAAGACCGGACTGTCTTCCGGCCGGTCCAACACGTTGGCCTTGCCCAGCAAGAGCCCTTTCGGTTCCAGACCGCGCCGATAATCCTCCAGCTTGGCAACCAGCTCATCCCGGTTCTGTCCGAGGACGACGAGCCGGCAGTGGTGATGGGTTCTCCGACGCGCTGCTGCCCGGCAGTAGCCATTGAGGTCAAGTGCCGGTTCGCCCCCTTGTAGAACGGATAAGTGTCTAAGCGCCAGCTCTTTCAACGCCTCGTCGCTGCGCGCGGAGATCGGCAGGAGATATGCCGCCGGTTCTTTATCTTCCGCAGTCGCTGTCTCTGCACAAACGTCGGACTCCTTACCGGCGGCGGAGGTTGGGGCCTCCTCGACGATCGCATGGGCATTCGTCCCGCCGAAGCCGAAGGAATTGACCCCTGCTCGGCGAGGACATCCGTCATCCGGCCAGGCGATGGTCTCCACCGGCACTACGAAATGATGTCCGGACAACCCTAGCTCGGGATTCTCCGTGTCAAAGTTCCGATTTGGAGGCACAACACCGTGGTGAACTGCCAAGGTTGCCTTGATCAATCCGGCAATGCCGGCAGCCGCCTCCAGATGTCCGATATTGGTCTTGACCGAACCAATAAAATGCGGTCTGGCATTGGTTTGACCGTTGCCGAAGACGTCTCCCAATGCCCGGATTTCTATCGGGTCTCCCACCGGTGTCCCGGTTCCATGGGCCTCGATGTAGCGAACGCTGCCCGGATCGATGCTAGCCTTCCGGTAAACCTGCCGCAGCATGTCCGCCTGGGCGTCGGCAGAAGGTGTAGTCAAGCTCGGGGTACGCCCATCCTGATTCACCGCTGTGCCTTTGATGACAGCATAGATACGGTCTCGATCCCTCAACGCATCGTCCAAGCGCTTGAGAACCACAACCCCAGCTCCTTCGCCGCGGGCAAACCCATCGGCACTTGCGTCGAAGGTCTTGCAGCGGCCATCCTGAGCAAGCATTGTCGCGCGGCTAAAGCCAATGGTTGGCTCCGGCTTGAGGAGAGCGTTGACCCCTCCGACCAGGGCCATGCTGCATTCGCCGGCATGGATGCTCTGACAGGCAAGATTCACTGCTGTCAAAGATGATGAACACGCCGTGTCGACTGCAAGGCTCGGTCCCTTGAAGTCGAAACAATAAGATATGCGGTTGGCGGCAATGCACAGGACTTGACCGGTATTGGTGTGAGCCCCGATATGTTCGCGGCTATTATTACTGCTTTGAATTTGCCCGTAGTCACCTGAAGCAATGCCCACGAAAACACCGACATCCCGGCCGCGGAGGGACTGCAATGTCAAACCACCGTCCTCAAGGGCATCAAAGGATGTCTCCAGCAGCATGCGCTGCTGTGGATCCATGACCGCGGCTTCACGCGCCGAGATCCCGAAGAAGCAGGCGTCGAATTTGGTAATCCCGTCAATAAATCCACCGCGAAGCGAACCAACAGTGCCCGGTTCGTTCATCGCATCGGGGCTGAACAGAAGGTCGTTATTCCACCGGTCGGCCGGGACGGGCACTGTCGCATCGACTCCAGCGGTCAGAAGCTGCCAAAAACTCGCCGCCGAATTGGCATTTCCCGGGAACCGGCAGCCGATACCGACGATAGCGACAGGTGCATGGGGTGGATGTACGTCGGTATGGGCGACACGGGCTACTGCATTGTCATCGAGCATAACCGGCTGCTCCAGAACGAGAACTTCGGACGCGATATGTCGCATGAAAAAAATCGCGACGAACCTCAACTTAGTGCCAGGTAGTAAAAAACCAACCAAGTGCTTTGTAAAATGTACAATTTGGCAATGTATTTTTACGGTGGCGATGTTGCAACCCTCTCAATGGATACGTGAGTTCAACGTAAGGATTCAGGTGCAGGGGTTGACAGAGGGTTAGCTCTGGTCACACGAGGGAATGAGGGATAGCTCCTGCGACCGCCCTCTCGCCGCCAGGGCTGCCGCCTCTACCAAAAATTCCATCGCCGAACGTCCCTGAGCTCGACAGGTTTGGATGACACTCAGCAAGTCTGCCGTCCCCTCAAATCCCGACCACGAGGGTGACTCGCCGCTGACCATGCGTTTCGTCACCGCCAGTCGCAGCGATCGCTCGCGTGCGACAAGTGGCCAACCCTGCCGATGCACGTCCCTACTCCGACTCAAACGCCCGGCATTTTTTCATTCCAGGATCGCGGCGGAGCAGATCCACGACGCAACTTAAGTGTCGTCGTTCTCTTTGCGGAGCGTGTCTGCAACCAGTTCGACTGTTGTATCCAAGCTCGCACCCGGCTCGAGAGATAGCAAGTGCTCGCCCGTAATCAGGGCATTGCGAGGCGCGCTCCACGGTTCCAGGCAAATAAATGGTTTGTCTTGGAGCATCCAGAACACCAACGTCGAGCACTCCTCGGAGTATCGCACCGTTAGCTTGATGCCCCGCGCTCGATCCTCAAAAGAGGCTTCCCGGCGAGCGAGGGGGGTCAGTGTTGCATCGACTTCGTTGCGCGTGAAATCGAAGCTGTTGTTGAACGGACCGCCGACGTTGTTGGCGCGATCGAAATAGCGCGCGGCAGGAATATCAAATGCGAGCTGCTGTTTGTCGCCAACTTGGAAATACGGATGCAGTCCCAAAGAAAAGGGCATCGGCGAAGCCGAGTAATTGCTATAGCGCTGTTGGAGCGTCAGCGTTTTGCCGCGCAATTGATAGGCAAACGTCACCTGAAAATCGAACGGATACTGCTCGCGCGTGCGCTCGTTGCTCTTGAGGACGAGGGTCAGACCGGCGTGACCGTCCGTCACGCGATCGCTCACGCTCCAGGGCAAATCACGAGCGAAGCCGTGGCGAGGCAGTTGGTAAGATTTGCCTTCGAGGGTGTAGGTGTCGTCTGGCAAATCACCGCAGATCGGGAACAGGATCGGGATGCCGCCGCGCACGCTTTTTGTGGGATCGGCGAAGCGCTCCGTATCTAAATAAAGCAAGTCCTGTCCTTGGATACGCCAACGCGTGACAATACCGCCTCGCTCCGGAACGACTTCGACGCGGGACTGCGCGCTGTCGTCGCTGAGGATATAAGTCTGATAGGGATCTTGTTTGACGGCGATCGCGAATGTCACGGGCTTGGCCTCCGCGTGCAATAACAGGCAATGAACTCGACGGCTGCCGCTGAGATGCACGCTGCTAGCAACCTCCAGAAGTGTATCGGAAAACGGTCCGATCGCATTCCTTGCAGTCAACAGGTGGCAAGCTAGGTCGCAAGCCGTTTCGCATCCAAGCGAGAGAACAGGCAAGTTCGCGTCTGCAGCAGCAGGATAGGTGGAATGCCTCGAATTGCCGTGACACAATAAGAACTGTAAAGAAAGTCGGCGCGAGCCCTGCATCCCGACATCAACTCGATGGCGACCGACCGGCTCCGAACCCTCTTATCGTGCATGCTTCTGACTTCATCCCCCGATCGCGCCTCTGCTGCCAAGACTTCAACCCAATACGACTGCGATGTGGCGATCGCAGGGGGCGGCATCGTTGGCGTGACGCTGGCACGCGCGCTGCAAGCCTCGGGATTGCGCGTCGGGATCGTCGAAGCGCAGGTCCCTGACGCTGCCATCGCTCGCGATCGGTCCTATGCCGTTTCGGTTCTCTCCAGCCGCATCCTCGACGGATTGGGCGTTTGGAAAACGGTGTTTCCTCGTGTTGGAGCCTTCAGCCGCATTCACCTGTCGGATGCCGATGCCCCGGGAGCCGTTGAGTTCGAGCTACGGGATTTGGGAACCGATTACCTGGGATTTGCCGGACCACACGGTGCATTGCTGTCGGCGCTGCAGGCGGCCGTCGCCGATGCCGACAGCATCACCTGGTTTTGCCCGGCAACCGTTGCCGACGCGGCCATCGATGCTCAAGGGGCAACGTTAACGCTGAATGCTCCGGACGAGAACAATCGACGCGAGGTGCGAGCGCGGCTGCTCGTCGCAGCAGATGGCGCGCGATCGCGGGTGCGAGCGTCAGCGGGCGTGCGGACGCGCGGCTGGAAATACGGGCAGTCTTGCATCACCACCACCTTCGCCCACGCAGCGCCCGCCAACGATACAGCCTTCGAGCGGTTCTGGCCGACGGGTCCGATGGGCGTACTGCCGCTACCGGGCAACCGCTGCCAAGTGGTGTGGACGAATCCCCACGCCCGCGCGCAGGAACTGCAAGCAACCGATGCCAACACTTTCACCACCGCTCTCGAACGCTACACGGGGGGTCTGCTTGGCCGCATCGAACTCCTGAGCGATCGCCTGGTGTTTCCAGTGCAACTGCTTCAAAGCGATCGCTACGTGCAGCCGCGTTTGGCTTTGGTCGGCGACGCAGCTCACTGCTGCCATCCGGTCGGCGGTCAGGGCTTAAACTTAGGTATCCGGGATGCAGTGGCGATCGCGGAGGTGCTGACGGCTGCCCACCATCGCGGGGAAGACATCGGCAGCCTGCGGGTTCTGCAGCGCTACGATCGCTGGCGGCGTTGGGAGAACGTGGCGATCCTCGGATTGACTGACATGCTCAATCGCACTTTCTCGAACGAGTGGCTGCCTGCCGTGGCTGTCCGACGTTCCGGTCTGTGGGCGATGCGCCGGGTTCCGCCCGTACGCCGCTTTTCGCTGTCGTTGATGACTGGTTTGCTAGGCCGTCAGCCTGAAGTTGCTCATGTCACGGCTCGCGCCTGAGACGGTTCGTGAAGTCCTGCTCCGACCTTGCCATCTGCATTGCTGCTCGCGCTGCCGCTTGCCCGTCCTTGCCCTGAGCGACTGCCTAGAGGTACAGCCCCCATAGTCGGCAAGTTTCAGACTACCTCGGCTCCGCCCCCGACCTCGACGGACTAAAGGCAGCCTGGCAACGCGATCGCGCGTTGCAAAAGCTAGCTCGAACGTCGCTGACCCTTGAGCTGATGGCAAAAGCTTATCGAGCTGGAACGCAGTCGATTTGACACCATTGCTCCTGCACGACTGCCGCCGGCATCTGTTTGCCACTTACATCGATCGCCAACTTCTCGATTGAAAGACCCGACCTTACCCGCGATCGCTACGGTACGCGTAACTGTGGTGTTTACCGGGAACGTTTGGCGAGCACGGGCGGACGGTGCTCTTTATGGATCGCATGCACCAGCGCCGCATTGAAGACTGGCTCGACGGCCGCTTTGAAGACCTATTCTAAGCCGGGCTCGTGTGAACCGTCGGCGGCGTTATGACTGCTGTGCTCGTTCCTGTGCTTGTCAGGGCAACTGCCAAGGAATCTCACACACTTTCTGGAAAAGGCCGTAGCGTGCGGTTTCCTTAATCGTATCTGCGGGCCCAAAGCTTTGTGCGCCGTGATTTGCAAGCCTATTTCGCCAGCCGAACTCGCGGCAATCGCACCCCATCGCTTCAAAGAGACTGGACTCCAGCCCAAAGCTTCAACTCCGAACACAAGGCGATCGCTGCAGTAATCAACAGATCGAGTGGGGCGATCGTCCCCAACTGCCAGGCGATCGCGTCGACGCTTTTTCGCCTAAATCATTCGCCTAAATAAGCTGTCAATACCTTGGGGTTGCGCTGGATTTCCGCAGGCGAACCGTTGGCTAGGTTGCGGCCTTCCGCCAGCACCCAGATGCGATCGCACAGGGACATGATCACGTCCATGTTGTGCTCGATCACCAAAAACGAGATTCCCTCGCGGTTCCACTCGACGATGTGTTCGCAGATCTGACCGATCAGCGTGGGGTTGACTCCTGCTGCCGGCTCGTCCAACAAAATCAAACGCGGCTGCGGCATCAGCGCGCGCGCCAGTTCTAGGAGCTTGCGCTGCCCGCCCGACAGTGCGCCCGCGTAGTCGTGAGCCTTTGCCGCCAACCCGACCGATTCGAGGATCGACATGGCACGCTCGCGGTTGTGCCGCTCTTCGACGCGGACCTGACCCGACCGGAACAACGCACGAACGATATTTTCGCCCGTTTGGTTCTGCGCGCCCAGCAGCATATTCTCTAACACTGACAGGCGCGAGAGCACCCGTGCCACCTGAAACGTGCGGACCAACCCCGCCTGGGCGATGCGATAAGGACTGAGCGTCTGGATCGGCATGCCATCGAAGCATATCTCACCAGCATCGGGATAAATGAAGCTCGAGAGCAAGTTGAAGAGCGTCGTTTTTCCTGCGCCGTTGGGGCCGATCAACCCCGTAATGCTCCCGCGCGCGACCTGAATCGCGGCCCGATCTACCGCGCGGATGCCCCCGAAGCTCTTACATAAATCCTTAGCGTTCAACAACAAATCCGTTTCGGGTTCGGGCGCGATCGCAGTCTTAACGTTAGTGTCGGCTGGGTCGGTTGTGCTACTTTGACTGCCCTTCAGACTACCCGATTGCACGTTTGTATTTTGCTGCTCGTTTTCCATGCCTGCCGCTCCCGACCTAGCGGCCGAGGGTAAGTTCCTCTTTTCGACCGAGAATACCTTGGGGTCGTGAGGTCATCAACACCATCAAAATCAAACCGATGACCAGAATTCGCAACGCCCCCAAACGCGCATCGTCCAACAACCAAGCCATGCCGTCCACAGGTATCTGCAACCACGAGCCATCGGGCAAGGCCAAACTGCTGAGCGATCGCTCCACGCCCGGCAGTACAAAGCGCGTCAGCGACTCATAGGCCCAGAAAATAACCGCACCCAATAGCACGCCCGCATTATTCCCTGCCCCACCCAACACCACGATCGTCCAGCCATAGAAGCTGATAATCGGAATGAAGTTGCTCGGGTAAACCGCATTGAGCTGCCACGCGTAAAATGCCCCGGCCACGCCTGCGATTGCGCCGCCGAGCATGAACGCTTGCAGCTTATACCAGAACACGTTCTTGCCGAGGGCACGCGGAATATTTTCGTCTTCGCGAATGGATTTAAGGACGCGTCCCCACGGCGATCGCACCAATACTTCCAAACCGGTGTAAACCAGCCCTAGCGTGACGATTGCCAGCAGCATCAGGCCGGCTTTAGGGCTGTAATTCCACAGCGCCAAAACGCCGTTGTAGTAAAGCAACCCACCGAGCGCCAAGGCGACAAGCGCCCAACACAGGAGGTCGAGAGGATAGCGCTGCTGCCAACGTCCGTCTTGTTTGCGTCTCAGCCACTCCCGCCGCAGCCCGCGCCAAAGCAACCACAGGGCCAGTCCGGCGACGGCCGTCAGTATCGCGATCGCCGCTCTTTTGCCACCGTCATTTGGCTGCCAGCCGTCCAGCGGTAGCGGATAACCCTGTAGTCCAAATGCTCCGCGGGTTAGATCCTCTTCATTTAACGCCACCAGACGCACCATTTCCGAGGTCCCAATCGTCACGATCGCCAAATAGTCTTCGCGCAGCCGCAGCGTTGACGCGCCCACGATCAGCCCTAGTAGTGCGGCCAGCAACGCGCCCGCCGGGACGGCCAGCGCGATCGGCCAGCCCCCATCACTGAGCAGGACGGTGGTGTAGGCACCTAGAGTCATAAACGCAACGTGGCCGAAGTTAATCAGACCCGTGAAGCCCCACTGCAAATTCAACCCCAATCCGAACAGCGCAAAAATCGCCGTCGAGATCGTCAAAAAAACTAGGTACTGGACCATCGAATCGGTTGCCAAGCTGTGCGCGCGGCAGGCTGGAATTGGGTCGTTCGGTGCGAACGCCGGTTTAAACTTCAGCGATTCTACCTCAGCCGCAGCCCTCTACCGTATCGGCAATAGCCAATCCTGTCCTCCTCGAGGCGCTCAGGTACCCGTCTCTGAAGTTGGGGCGATCGCTCCATTGTCCGGAAAGCGACGCGATCGGACATCCTCAGCGTAGTCCTTGACAGCCCGCGTCACGATCGCGCCGAGATCGGCATAGGCCTTTGCAAACGGCGGCTGGCGCGGGCTCAGTCCCAACAAATCCGCAGTCACCAAAACCTGACCGTCGCAGGCAGTCCCGGCCCCGATTCCAATCGTCGGAATCGAAATATCGGCCGTAATCCGTGCTGCTAGCTCGCTGGGGATGTGCTCTAGCACGATTGCGAATGCTCCGGCCTCCGCAAGAGCACTCGCTTCGCGGGCAATGCGCTCGGCTGCAGTGGGCGTCTTGCCCTGCTGGCGGAATCCCAGTCGGTGCACTGATTGCGGCGTTAGTCCGACGTGCCCCATTACGGGAATCCCGGCTTCCACCAGCCGCTCGACACTTGCCGCTGCAGCAGCATGCCCGCCTTCAAGCTTGACTGCCTGTACGCCGGCTTCTTTGAGCGCCCGGCCAGCCGAGCGAATCGCCTGTGCCGAACTTTCCTGAAAACTCATAAATGGCAAGTCGCAGACTACGAGCGCCCGTTCGACCCCCCGACGCACGGCTGCTGCATGGTGCAGCATCTCGTCCAGGGTGACAGGCAGCGTTGTTGCGTGCCCGAGAGCGACCATAGCCAGCGAGTCGCCGACCAAAATTAAATCCGCGCCGGCCGCATCGAGCAACCGGGCAAAACTCCAGTCCCACGCTGTAAGGGCAACAATCGGTCGACGTTGGTGTTTCCAGTCGATCAACTGCCGGATCGTAATACTCATCCGCACTGCCCTAGTGCAAGTACGCCCTCGATCCTAGCGCGCTCGACTCCTCGCGCCGGACTCACACGGCAGTTGTAACCGGTCGGACATGGCTTTAACGATCTTCAACCAAAACAAAAAATATGACTTATCTAGCAAACCTTGCGAGCGCGGTGCCGAACGAAATCCCGGGGGGTATCGCCAGCCCGCGCGATCGCCGATGGCGCTTCCAGGTTAGAAGCCCTGTAGAGCTTTAGTAAAGCTCTTCCTCTTTGTGCGTCTCGATCGTGCAGTCGGAGGTCGGGTATGCAACACAAGTCAGCACGTAACCCGCGCTAATTTGGTCGTCGTCGAGGAAAGATTGGTCGGATTGATCGATCGTACCGCTCGTGATCTTGCCTGCACAGGTAGAGCAAGCTCCTGCACGGCAGGAGTAAGGCAGATCGATGCCTTCTTCTTCGGCTTTGTCGAGGATGTATTCGTCGTCTGCGACCTCGATGGTCTGGTTGAGACCTTCGGCTTGGCTGATCAGGGTGACTTTGTAGGTTGCCATGGGTTAAATCACTTGAGTTGCAGGATAAAGCGCTAGTGAAGTCGGTCGGACGCGAGTACTACTCACCCCACCTCACCTTTGCACTAGGCAATAACACCGATACTACGGGATCCCCCTAGCTGCTGTTGACCGGCATTAGGAATGAGATTCTTAATCTTGTATTAAATAAGATTTACTTATCTCAAGTCAGGGCGTTTTTTACCACGAAGTCACCCCGATCTCGTGAGGTGTGTCGCCTACGGCATAGGGGTTCCGAGCGCGATCGCCCCTAGCAATGTCGTTTGTAGAACGTCATAAATTAGTATTAGTTATGGTTATGGAAGCAAATGATGACTTGTGCTTAGATACGCTCTGCTTGCATCCCGGCGGCGATCGCGACAGGTGCGGATGGGATAGTGCCGGGAACGCCCGTCGAGGTTCGCGGAGTAGATGCTGCCGCAGCCGTGAAAACGATTGCAACTGGCAGTAGTGTCGAAAACGGTGAGTTAGCAGCAGGAACAGTGGTGGCAAACAACGCGAACCCGCTTCGCGCGGGCATTGTCGGAACGGGATTCGCCGCGCAGCGGCGAGCCGAAGCGATCGCGGCGGACAGCCGATCGCAGCTAGTGGCAGTGGCCGGGCGCTCCCAGGAAAGCGGGCGAGCATTTGCAGCAGCACTTCCCGCCCAACCGACTGTTGCTGTCCTGGAGCCGCTGGCGTTGGTTCAGTCGGCAGATGTGGACTTGGTGTGCGTGTGTTCGGCAAATTCGGCGCATGCAGAGGTCGTACGATCAGCGCTGGACGCTGGCAAACACGTGGTGGTTGAATACCCGCTGGCGCTCGACCCGGGGGCAGCGCGGGAGTCGATCGCTCTAGCGCGAGCGCGCGGGGTGTTGCTGCACGTCGAGCACATCGAGCTGCTCGGAGGGTTGCACCAGGCGATCCGAACCCATCTTCAAGCGATCGCCCCCACCTTCTACGCACGCTATACGACAATTCAGCCGCAGTCACCGGCTCCGCGTCGCTGGACGTATCGGCGCGATACTTTCGGCTTTCCTCTGAGCGGCGCCCTTGCACGGGTGCGTCGTCTAACAGATTTGTTTGGTCGGGTGGTGACAGTTAGCTGCCATTCGCGCGACTGGGATGCAGGCGATGGTTTCTTCCGAGCCAATTTGTGCGTGGCACGACTGCAGTTCGCGTCTGGGACGATCGCCGAAGTTGTCTACGGACGGGGTGAAATTTTTACTCGGGGGACGCGAGCTTTTGAGCTGCAAGGAGAAAGAGGCACGCTGATGTTTGAGGGCGATCGCGGCACACTGCAGCAAGGAGATACTCTGTCGCCCATCGAGATCGGCAGTCGGCGCGGCTTGTTTGCGCGCGACACCACTGCCGTGCTCGATTATCTACTAGATGGGACGCCACTGTATACGGACGCCCGCGACAGCTGTTACGCCCTAGAGGTTGCCGACGTAGCGCGGCGCGCTGCTGAATCAGGAACAACAATCACGCTAGCCACATAAATAACCGGCCCCACTAAGCGGACTGGGGATGATTGCCCATTCAACCCCGGAAATTGCTGGTGTGGAGTCTCGGCGTAGTCAAAATCGAACGACGCACCATTCAATGACAAGATGCGATCGGCTTTGACTAGAATCGATTGCCGAGCATGAGAAGTCCTGAAATCGGTAGCCTTTTGCACGTCGATACTGTTCCTGCATCGCATTTTAAAGCAAGGTCACCCCCCGGCAACAGGAGCTTCGAGCCCGGCAAGTGGGTCGAACAGGTATAAAAACTGGCATCGATTGATACTGAGCTACTCGATAGTTGATGTTGTTCCGGCAGCAGGGGTTATTGGTTCCGTTCGAACGTTTTAGTGTGCGCGAAATATTGGTATTTATCAAGAAATGCGCACTCAACTTGATGGATTTGTTTGTAGATCTCGCAAAACCTGCTCTCGTTTGAGCGCAGATGTGCAACTCTGCAGAAAACCATCCACAATTGAAATTATGGTCGCTTTACCCGAATCCACCCAAATAGATACCCATCTCTGGCTAACCGCGCTCGGTATTGCGTTAGCGATCGTCGGTGCACTCGCTGGGGCGATCGCCCTCGTTGTACTTTTAAAACAGCTCGTACGGTTCGCAGCCGCTGCTATCCCAGCTGATTTCAAGGACGTCTACAACCATGTCATCGCACCTTACAAGCAATGGTTGCTGGCGATCGCAGGGCTAACTTCAGTAGATCTCGTATTCCTGAACTACCCAATTGGTCTTTGGGTCAATTTAGTTGAATTCCCACTGAGTTTGGGAATTGCATTTCTTACTGCCTGGCTTAGTTCGCAAGTCTTCAAAGCGTACTTCGATAGTTTCTTGCTCGACCAAGCAATTCAGAATCACCGGAAGGTAAATAGTGAAGTTCTAATTTTGTCGCGAGTTTCCGCTAGTGCGATAACCATTCTGCTACTAATTGTCATTTTCGCACAGACTCATCAGGTCAATATCGTTGGTTTATTCGCGAGTTTAGGGGTTGGAGGTTTAGCCGTTGCTTTTGCCGCTCAGAAGAGCCTAGAGCAGCTACTAGGTGGCATAGTGCTCTACATCGATCGCCCATTTGTCGTCGATGACTACATTGGTTTACCTGACGGTACTTTCGGACGCGTGGAGTCGATCGGTTTGCGATCGACCAAGATCCGTACCTCCGGTAAGGGGACGGTTGTCGTTGTCCCGAACAGCTTGCTTACATCAGTCAATATCGAGAATTTCACCGGGGCTAAGAAAGTAATCTCGATGATTTACTTGACGTTCCATCGCTCGATCGAAGATGAAGAAATGGCTCTCATTCGACAGGTCATCTTCAGCAGCACGGCAGATATTTTCGGCATAGATTCTAACAGCACTGAGATTGCTTTCAAGGAGCTAACCGCTGGGCATAGTGGCGATCGCATGACCCAGGCACAAGTCAGCTTCTTTATCCTCGGGGCAGGTGAGGTTTCTCAAGAATTGCGTTTGCAGTTGCTCGATGTAGCGCGACAGAGCGTTGACAACCAACTCCAAAACTATGGCATTGAGTTTGATATTGAGGATCGAACGATTAACGTCGATTCTCCAATCACGATTTAAGCCAGACTCAAGCGGATCGGTGCAGACTGATGGATATCATTCCCTTTTTCCAAGACTTGCTCGGGATCGAGTTCACGCCAGAGCTGAAAGCAGCATTGATCCGCAGGGCAATTGTTATCGGGCTCTTTCTGCTCTTGGCGAGCCTATCGTGGATCGTCGGACAGTTTACGCCCCGCATCGCCCGCTTCACCATTCACCGCTTCTCCCCGCACAAGTTTTCGGATCTGCACGACAATCTCATCGATCCTATCAAGGGAGCATTTCGCTCGGCAGGTACGCTGATCTTAATTTCGATCTCGTCAAATGTCCTGCGTCCCTACCAAGGGCTTCTGGAATTCATCCGCTTTTTTCTCGATCTTTCCGTAATCCTTAGCGTTGCGTGGTTGGCATCGCGCCTGTTCCGACAGTTCGTCCGTTTTTATGGTATCGAATTAATTCGCAATTTGGGGTTGGAAATCGACGAACTCTTGCTCGTTGTTGAAACGATCGCTAACATCATCATCGGTTTTATCGCCGCGATCGCCTTCGCCCAGAGCCAGGAGATCAACTTAGTCGGTTTGCTGGCTAGTTTGGGGGTTGGCGGTTTGGCGATCGCATTTGCTGCTCAGAAAACGCTAGAGCAACTCTTAGGAACGGTGGTAATTTACCTAGACCGCCCGTTTGCACCTGGCGAATACATTCGGATGCCGAGTGGCACCTTCGGACGTGTTGAATCAATCGGCTTGCGATCGACGAAAATCCGTACAGCCGCCAAGAGCACGTTGTTGATCGTGCCAAACTCTACAATGGCTAACCTTGAGGTCGAGAATGTTACGCGCGGCAAGAAGGTTATGGCTATGCTGTACCTGGACTTCGCTACACTGCTGGCTGACCGCGATAAGGCACTCGTCGAGCAGGTGATCCAAGAAAGCACCGATTCCCTATTTGGGATCGACCCTGGCAGTACGCGCATTAATCTGAGCATACCCAATGCAGAACTAAATGGTACTTCACCCCAGCACACGCGAGCCCGAGTGACGTTTTTTATCCTTGGGTCGAGTGAAAATTCGGTTCAACTGCGCAAGCGCCTGCTCGAACTAGCAAACGAGAAAGTCTCCAAGAAGCTGAGCAGTTACGGTATCGAGTTTACGACGAACGAGCCAACGATATATGTTGAGTCGCCGATTACGATCTGAGAAAGCTGGCATGGGGTTGTAGCTCGCAATCTGATGAGTTCTGCACGTTCGCCAATCGACCAAAGTTTGTTCGCGTATAGCGCTGCTCGGTGAAATGAGATAAACCAGGTAAGGGAGAGTATATTTATTTGGCTTGGAATGTACCCCGCCAATACGAACCCGCTAGACCGTTGCTGACTGGAGCGAATTCACATCAAGAGATGGCATAAACTGCAATCTAGTCAGCCATCAACCCCGATGAAGTAGGAGCCATCATCGAGTCATTGGCTAGGCTTAATTCTACTTCAGCCTGATTGTTCGAGGTAAGCATTCAAATCCTCTACAAGCTGCGTAAGTTCGGCTTCAGAAGAAAGCCGGATCCGATCGTCGCGCAACGTTACCAATACCTTTGCTGCAAAGGGTGAGGGGTAAATGTTGGGATTGCAGAACACTTCAAAGAAAACATCCCCGGTAAAGCGGTACTCGGTCGCCGGTTGGGGTTGAGGTCGAGCACCCGCTGCAGCTGCGGCGGCCTTGAGATGCTGCATCAGGGTAGCGATCTCGACTTGTAAATCGCGGGCCGCATTGGGCGTGAAGCGGAATGCAACCGACCCGCGATCGAGATTGAGCGTCATCGGAACACTAGACATGAAGAAAACCGACGGTAATGTTAAGGGCTTGACGGAAGGGCGCGGCTGGCTCGACGCCATAAAGCTGAATAAATGCAAATACTTGCGATTAAGCAACTCGCTTCAATCTAGCAAAGAACAGCCTCAGAGATACAGCGCTTGCAGTTGCCTTTACCAATTGTTGCGAGAGTGAGGAGCGTTTACTGGTGAATAGTTGCAACTTTTATGCAAATAGTGCGAAGGGATCGCCTAACATAAATTTCAAGCTTCCCCAAAACTCCTACAATGATGACCAAAAGGCTACAAAAAGGGCTGCCGGGTTGTGAGGGAATTGTGCTATGGGCGATCGCCGCGCCCGCGTGTGCCAGGTATTGGTCGTAACGCTCGTCCTCAACTTGTGCGTGATGGCATTGAAAGGTTTTGTGGGCTTGCTGACCGGCTCGTTGAGCTTGCAGGCAGATGCGCTTCATAGCGTCACCGACAGTGCCAATAACGTGCTCGGTCTAATTAGCAACTCCTTCGCATCGCCCGAACCCGATCGCGAACATCCATATGGACACCAAAAGTTCGAGGCATTAGGCGCGCTGGGGATTGCTGCTTTCCTTGGCATTGCCTGCTTTGAAGTTATCCAAAGAATTGTTGAACGGCTGGTTGACGGTGCATCGCCAGTTCAGGTGACGGGTTGGGAACTGTGGATTTTGCTCGGCGTGCTCGGCATCAATATCTTCGTTGCCTTTTACGAGCGCCACATCGGACAGAAGCTAGACAGTCCGATTCTAATTGCCGACGCTCGCCACACGATGAGCGATGTGTGGATCTCGATCGCCGTGATCGGTGGGTTGGTCGGCATCTGGCAGGGCAATCGCCTGGGGATGTCGGCGCTGTTGTGGCTGGATGTGCTGCTGGCAGTCCCGGTGGCAATACTGGTGTTCCGCAGCGGTTGGGGAGTTCTGCGCGAAAACTTGCCTTGGCTGGTAGACGAAATCGCGATCGCGCCTGAAGCCATAGACGCAATTGCCATGCAGGTGCCAGGGGTGATAAACTGCCACGACATTGCTTCGCGCGGGGTGTTAGGACGGCAAGTGTTTGTGGAAATGCACATGGTAGTAGCCGCTCGCGATGTAGAAACTGCCCACGAGATCACCGAGCGCGTGGAAGCATTGCTTGAGGAACGCTTCGGCCCCATCCGCGTCTCGATCCATGTAGAGCCACCTGCTTACAAGTCCGACCACATCGGCTTCGGCGAATCCGCACACTAAAACAACCGATCTTCGAAACCACTTGGTTTTAGTGCCACCGCAATTTTCCACAACCTCTTCGACTTTTCCACAATTTGGGCGCGTTTTCCCCGCGATCGCCCGGTTTTTCCACGGGAAAGTTCTTTCTCCCCATCGAGTGGGTTGAGGGCAGGCGATTCTTACTGCTGTAGGTTCCTACTGTAGCTGTTCCTCGTATTGCAAGCCCTACTGCCAGCTCGTGGCGGGCTCGCACGCGGCAGACGTGAGTCTTTAAGTCTAGTTATGAAGCTCCGATGCTGCCCGCGCCGACAGAGCGCCAGCCTCGGGCGATCGACGCTAAGGTAAGCAGTATGTCCGTTATCGCAGCGTCGAGATGAACTCGCATCACCGCCATCGAGTCGCGCGACCCGACCCATTCACCCCCTTGCTGAGGTAGGAGTTTGACATGGGAAAACAAACAACGGCGGAGTACCTCGTCCGCTGCTTGGAAAACGAGGGGGTCGAGTACGTTTTTGGGCTGCCCGGCGAAGAAAATTTGCATGTTCTAGAGGCGCTGCGGCATTCGCCGATTGAGTTCGTCACCGTCCGCCACGAGCAAGGGGCGGCGTTTATGGCTGACGCGTACGGTCGGCTGACGGGGAAAGCCGGGGTATGTCTGTCTACCTTGGGGCCTGGTGCAACGAACTTGATTACAGGCGTCGCCGATGCCAATCTAGACGGAGCGCCGCTTGTGGCAATCACCGGGCAGGTCGGTACGGACCGGATGCACATCGAGTCACACCAATATCTCGATTTGGTCGCCATGTTCGCGCCCGTCACGAAGTGGAACGCGCAAATCGTTCGCCCGAGCAATACGTCTGAAATCGTGCGCAGGGCTTTCAAGGTCGCCCAAAGTGAAAAGCCCGGTGCCGTTCACATCGACTTGCCGGAAAACATTGCCGCGATGGAGGTTGACGGCTTACCCTTGCAAATCGACGAGCGCGAGAAGTCTTATGCATCGTTTGGCGCTATTGGGGCTGCCGCTGAAATTATTTCCAAGGCTGAAAATCCTTTGATTTTAGCTGGGAATGGAACAATACGCGCGCAAGCAAGCATGGCATTAACCAACTTCGCCACGCGTATGAATATTCCGGTCGTCAATACATTTATGGGAAAAGGCTGCGTTCCATATACTCACCCGCTGGCTCTGTGGACGATGGGCGTCCAGCAACGCGATCGCCTCAACTGCGCATTTGAGCAAGCCGACCTCGTCATTTGCGTGGGCTACGACCTGATCGAGTACTCGCCTAAGAAGTGGAATCCCAACGGAATGATTCCGATCGTGCACGTTGGGGCAATGCCTGCGGAAATCGATCGCAGCTACATTCCCAAGGCGGAGGTCGTCGGCGACATCTCAGACTCTCTCAATGAAATTGTTCGACGCGCCGATCGCGTCGGCCAGCCGACACCGAAGTTTGTCGAGCTGCGTGGTGATTTGCGTGCCGACTACGAGAAATATGCCAACGATACGGCGTTTCCGCTCAAACCGCAAAAGCTAATCTACGATCTGCGCCAAGTGCTAGCCCCCGATGACATCGTTATCGCCGATGTCGGGGCCAACAAAATGTGGATGGCGAGACACTATCACTGCGATCGACCCAACACCTGCATCATCTCTAATGGGTTTGCCGCTATGGGCATTGCCATTCCCGGCGCGATCGCGGCCAAGATGGTGCATCCCGAACGCAAAGTTGTAGCTGCAACTGGCGACGGCGGTTTTATGATGAATTGTCAGGAACTGGAAACAGCTCTCCGAACTGAGACACCGTTCGTCGTGTTGATTTTCAATGATGAGGGATACGGCTTAATTGAGTGGAAACAAATCGTTCAGTTTGGCAAGCCTGCATTCGTAAAGTTCGGCAATCCCGATTTTGTGAAACTCGCTGAAAGTATGGGTTTAAAGGGCTATCGAGTCACCTCAGCTGAAGATTTGGTACCCGTACTTGAAAACGCCCTTGTTCAAGATGTTCCAGCTGTGATCGATTGCCCCGTCGATTACACGGAGAACCTCAATTGGTCGGAACGCGCGCGAGACTTAAAGTGCATCCTTTAAGTGCGACACCAGTCGACACCTGTAAGGTCGAGCTAGAAGTTCGCCCTGCACTGGTTCGATCGGGTGTTTGCATTCGTGCGCAGCGGGAGGACATTGCACGGGATAACCGGCAATCGCATCGAGCAGTCTTCGCTAAGCGGCATGAGTAAGGCCTGCTTATTCAGCTATCGAGCGGATCGACGGCACTGCAGTGACTACATTGCATCCATCATCGAAGTGATAGCCCGATCCAGATAGCAGAACCATTTGCAAAAAAGTCACGAGAATTCAAATTAATAATTTTAGTTGTATAAGCCTAAAACGATTGCCGCTGCAATTACTTAAAAAACGCGGCTGCCCCGAGTAGCAGTAGTAGAGTGCAGGCAATTGTCTTGCCAGTGATACCCTGCCTAAATTTTATTTGAATTCGTCGCTGCTGGCACTTCGCGGTTTGCCGTTGGCAACATAACTGCAAACCGACGGTAGTCTGCTAAATATTGCTCGAGCACGACGAACTGGGGGAGGTTGAGGCTGTAATAAACCCAACGACCTTCCTGACGCGGGCGAACCAAAGCAGCCGCACGCAGGGTCTTCAGGTGAAAGGATAGCTTTGACTGCGATACATCCAAGTGCTCGCAGAGGTCGGCAACGCAAAGTTCCTGAGAGCGCAGGGTTTCGAGGATACGAATTCTGAGCGGCTCTGACAGCGCGTGAAAACCGGACGAGATTAGTCCGGAGGAGGTCAGCAATGATGTTGTCATTAACTTTTCTAGGTGTAAGGGGACGAAGCATTTTAACTACGCACCTGTTGTAACACAGGTTACTCAATTAAGTCGGTAATCTGTGTGACTTCGATTTGCACGGTAGTCCCGCAGTGTGATGCCCGCTCTAGATTGCAAACCTTACCGAGTCTGGGTTCTCCACTCGCACCACCCCCACTGTGCAGGATTACCTATCCCGCAAATCAATTGTTGCTGGCACGCAAGCGACGAGATCGAACACCGAGTTTCGGTCGATCGATATGCCGAACTGGTCCTGGCTGCTTCACCAGGGGCAAAGTAGCTAGACCCCAGATAATAATTGCATCACTACCAGGAACTCTTGCAAAGAAGTGCGCGGTTGACTGAAAGGTTGAAGAGGCTTGAACCGTTTCGTGCGGAATATAACCTTCAGGGGTTGGTATTAGCTTTATTTAGCTACTCCAGGCAGGTAATAACTGAAACAACAGATCTTCGTTCGAGTCAGCTCCGATATCTTACGGAAACAGAGGGAGAAAAGAGCGACTTATTATGAACCCTTAAAGTATTTGAAGAGGGATTCGTCTTGTGATGATATGACAACACTGGATCTCAGCCCCTTAACTGTCACGGCCCAGCGCTTGCCCATAACCTTTCCCTGGATAGTCTCTAGCTTCATTGGTTATTATTTCCACTATGTGGTTGGGGCAACCCCGACCGAGCAAGTCCCCAACCATTAAGACTTTTTTGCAACGACTCACGCTATTCGAGGACGGTGACTTCGGTGACATCTCGAATGCGCCAGCTGCCGCCCGAGCGAACCACATCGTAACGCACGCGCAACTCATCGTTGTAAGACTGGGCGGCAACACGTTGCCCGTTACGGAAGTAATTTGCCGCTTCTTTTACAACTGCTTCGATTTGAGCGCGATCGCTATTCTGCACGACGATGCGAACGGATCCAGGCTCTATCCCGTGTTGGAACTCTTGGTAAGCCCCTTCATTGGCAAAGGACTGAGCTCGCGCTTGCCACTCAGACAGCATCGGATCGACCAAAGCTTGATTGAGGGCGGCCAGATCGCGTTCGGAGCCGAGTGCACTGGATTTACTCGTTAACCACGTCTGGATTACCATCCGCGCGGCGTCCGACCCTAGCACGCCGGTGTCAACGGGCAACTCAGCTGCAGGGGGAGGGAGTGGCAGCGGCGGACGATCGAGTGCAATCTGCAACTGCGCTCCGTCCAATGCGGGCCCGCGAGCAAACACCTGGCGGACTACATGCCATGCTCCCATTGCCAACAAACTGATGACTCCAACACTAGCCAGTCCTGCCGCTCCCAACACCAACAACCGCCGCCGGATTACTGTTTGTTTAGTGAGGCGCTGCCGACCTAGTTGCGGTGTGGGACGGTCCTGCGCGTCCTGGCCGTCATCATTATTACTGCCACGAGGTGTAACTGCTACGGGCATCCCGGAAGGTCGTGCTAGCGGCGCCCGGCGCATTCGACGCGATCGTCCGTCCGGACGAGAAACCCCAGTTGGATTTGCGGGCAGGTAGCCGCCACCTGCTACCCGCGCAACGGGACGTTCGAGCGTCGCGACGCGGGCGGACACTCGAGCAGTTCCAGCAGTTACAGCAGCAGACTGGGCACCACCGTAACGCGCCCGGGCGCCGAGAGCGTATGATTCCACAAGAATGGAAGACTGAGGCTCGGCAACAGGCTGGACGGTTTCGAGGACTCGCTCGACGCGTGCGTCAGTGAAATAGTCTTGCAGCGACATCGACTGCCCGCGCAAATCTCGAAAACAGTGGAACAGCTCGGTCCGCAACCAATATTCTGTGTAGTAGCACAACCCGGGCAACAAATCCTGCGCGCCTTCCGAGTGTTGGCGAATGGTGGCAATCGCGGCCGCCTCGCGGCTGCCGGTCAGGGCAGCAATTGCAGCATCCCCATGACCGAGCAACAGTGACGCGATCGCTCGTTCGAGGCAGACATCCTGATATCGATCCAAACGGTGTAGCCAGGTCTGGGCCTCGAGGACGAGTTCGGGTTGCCCGTCGGCAAAGCCCCGAGCGATCGCCGCACAGGCAGTAAGATACATCGCTGCTGGTGACGGTCGACGCGCTTCTTCCGCGAAAAATTCTTGCTGCTCGGCTGCGGTCAGATGCTCGCGCAACTGCTGAATAAAACCTAAGAAGGCATCAGTTGTCAACCCCGAGCGATCTTCTGCACGTCCTTCAATCCCGCCGCGATCGGTTAGCATCGCCTGCAACAAGTCCAAAGCCTCGTTCGTGTCGGTTGCTTGCCTGTCCTTCCGGCCGAGCAATTCGAGAATTCGGTAAGGTCGCAGCACGTGAAGCTCCCCAAGCAGCTCGGACTGGAGATGGGGGAAGAGTGTTTCGCAGACCAGTAGGTCATAGCCTCGCTGCTCGGTTGTGGCAGCCTGCACGTACTGCCCGCTCTGCCAATGCTCGCGCCCAAGTTCCCGGTATGCCAGCGCCAGCGCGAGCACCAAATCCACCCGATTGACTACGGCGTTAGGATTGCCGGACAAACGCGGCTCGACCAACGCACAAACACAATCGTACTCGCCGTGCTCGAGTAGGATCGGGAGCGCGCCTGCCAGCTGTGCTTCTTCGATTTCAAGTTGAGGTTGAACGACATCCACGTCCGCTAACGGCGCATTTGCTTCATCCGTTGGTTCGTCCGCAACAACAGCCTCATCAGTTGGGTCAACAAGTTCCTGTGACGTGGTTGGAGTCTGAGGCGTCAGGAGAAAGCTAGCATCGTAACCGGCGCGTCGTTCTGGATCGCTCAGGACGCTCCGAGCCACCTCAAGCAACTGTTGGCGAGCGGCAATTGCCTCGGCACCGTATTCAGGACGCAGTTGCTGACAGGAGCGATCGCGGTAAGCACGATCGATTTGTTCTGGGCTCGCTTGCGGCGGAACGCCCAAAACTCGGTAATAGTCGAGCGGAATGTACACGGTTTGCTTCCCCAGCGCAGAGCGACAAGTTATGACGTATAGTGAACGGATGGTGAAACCTACTCGACGGTGCTACCGTCGTTTATTGGATCTAAAGAGTTAAGGTGGATTGCTCGACGGTCTCGTCCGAGTGCAGGTGCTTGCTTGAAAACTTCTTCATTGCAACAGATAACTGCAATGGACGCTGCATCACCGTAGGCTAACATCCGTTAGGTTAACAATGCCGATCCGAACTGCCCGTTAAAAATTATTGACGCGCGCTTTCTCGAACCGGTAATTCGATACTGGACGCGCAGTGGCACTTGGAGCGGTACTTCAGCAGTCGAGCTTTCTCGACACAGTAAATTGAGATTTTGCTGTAAGGATACTACAGACTTATGGTTGCCGAACGATCTTTGCCAACATTTCAACCCACACATGTTCAAGTTACGCGTGAGGAGGGGCTAGCGCTATACGAGGACATGACACTCGGACGTTTATTTGAGGATAAATGTGCCGAGATGTACTACCGAGGGAAAATGTTCGGCTTCGTGCATCTCTACAACGGTCAAGAAGCAGTTTCGACCGGCACGATCGGCGCGCTTCGCCGCGGCGAAGACTATGTCTGCAGCACCTATCGCGACCACGTGCACGCCCTCAGCTGTGGTGTACCGCCCGGCGAGGTAATGGCCGAACTGTTTGGGAAGGAAACCGGTTGCAGTAAGGGGCGCGGCGGCTCGATGCATTTGTTTTCTGCCGCTCACAAGCTCCTCGGCGGTTACGCTTTCGTTGCCGAGGGCATTCCCGTTGCTACGGGTGCAGCATTGCAGTTCAAGTACCGCCGCGATGCTCTTGGCGATCCAAGCGCCGACGGTGTCGTGGTCTGTTTCTTCGGTGATGGTGCCTCCAACAACGGTCAGTTCTTCGAGTGTCTGAATATGGCAGCTCTCTGGAAGCTGCCAATTCTTTATGTGGTCGAAAACAATAAGTGGGCGATCGGTATGGCCCACGATCGCGCAACCTCGCAACCTGAGATTTATCGCAAAGCCAGTGTCTTTGGGATGCCCGGCGTCGAGGTGGACGGCATGGACGTACTTGCCGTGCGCGCAGCTGCTTTGCAAGCAATCGATCGCGCGCGTGCCGGCGAGGGACCGACGCTCATCGAAGCGCTGACTTACCGCTTTCGAGGACACTCCTTAGCCGATCCCGACGAGCTGCGTTCGCCAGACGAGAAGCAAGCCTGGTTGTCTCGCGACCCCATCGAGAAACTTGCCACATATTTGCTGGACCAATCCTTGAGCGATCGCGACGAGCTTAAAACCATTCAACGGCGCGTTCAAGAGCAAGTCGACGAAGCCGTCCTTTTTGCCGAGTCCAGTCCCGAGCCGAGCCCGAGCGAACTCCGACGCTACATTTTTGCCGAAGATACCTAAGGTTTATGGCGCGACCGCCATCGCTGCCACGTCGCGCGAGTGGTTCCAATCGAACCGCACCCGACTCACTCGAAGGATTTGAACTTCAGGCAGCGGCGGCGCCAGAAATGCGTTCCCGACACATCAGCCAACTTGCGCAGCGTCCGAATACGCTTAGCCCTGCTCGATTCCACGCTCTCCGGTACCCAATCAGCTAGAAAACTAACCGAGACTGAATGCAGGAGGATGCTGCATTCTCATCTTGACGACCCAATTACGGTGCATGTCATTACACGGATATGATACGCACCATCAATATGCTCAAGGCAACCACATGTGTATGTCTTGCAGCGAAGGAGCTGGTTCGAACACTTCAAGCCCGAAACAGCCGCGAGTCTGGCCTTCCACTACGAGACTTGTCCGAATACTCCCTTTTGTTGATAGCGACCTACTCCGACTTTGGAAAAAATCATTTAGGGCTTTGCCCTCCAAAGCCTAGATAACCGCAGTATGCCAACAACTCTCTTAGCTGACTGGCGTTGAATTAAACCATAGCCTTTCTAGCAAGTGGGGTTGAATACATGAAATCCTTACTCCCGAAACCCCAGCGCATCAGCAGGCCAAGGGTGGGGGCCGCGACCTTGCCGACATGTAATCAAGCTACTCAGGAGGACTGCGCCCCAAACACTTGAAATCCATGCCTGGATTAGTTCTCGCGAAAGGTAGCCTCCTCAAGTCAGCGCCAATTGCATTAAGCCCGTTGAACCATAGCACCGGAAGAGTCGGAAAACTGCCAAGCCCGAAGTATAGCTATGTCAAGACTTCTAGTCCCGAGCCGATCGGTTGTTCCCTTTTCTTGCCATCGATTGACGGTTGCAAATGAAATGGGCCAAAAACAGAAAAGGTCACTTCGCAGTGAAGTGGCCTTTTCTGTAGGTGGATATTAAGGGCCTGGAGCCTTTATATCGGCTGGCTCCCTTGCATCTCGGAACCTTTATTCAAGCTGGCTCCAATTTAACTAGTCCAAATAGTGCCACGAGCAACCGACGATCTGCCGAGAGCTAAATCTTTTCTTAATGTTTCGGTACTCGAACGACTGTAAAGCTTTACGAAGAACCTGTAATACTTCGGGTAGATATGTATAGAGGTTGCGCTTGGGTCCTCCCCATTGCTGGCAAGCCAGGGGGGGTCACAAACGCGAGGATGCCAGCGTCACCGATTGCGTCGGCGCGGCTTGTCCGTAGCGTGTTAGTTCGGTGAGCTCCTGCAGCTGCGCGATCGCCTCCGCACCCTCAAGCTTCATCAGCTCGCGATCATCGCGCATCTCCGTCCAGGTAATGCCGTAGTCCGAGACCAAAAACCGAATTAAGTGGTTGTCACCCAAGCCAACCATGAAAGAAGCGCTATTCATCTCGCCACCGCAGGTGTAGCAGGATGCCAGGTAACCGCGTCGCTCGAGCACGAGCGCCAGAGCTTGGAGGTTCATTACCAAGTCCTTCACAAACTCGCGGTGTTGGTGTGCCAAACGCTGAAACACGTCCCGTCCTCCAAGCAATTCACCTAATTCTAATCCCTGTTAAGACTTTTTTAAGATTTGCTGTCTTTATGACTGTCTTAACGCATCGGACGGCACTGCCTGAGACAGGCTTTTGCAGCCCAATCAAAGCTAGCTCAGCCTCTGCTAATACGACGGTAGCCTTGAATACACTCCACGAGATCGAACGGAAAAGCGAGTTCAGTCACAAGGGGAGGGTGCTGGGGGGATCGCTCTAACTGAATGTCTACGTGCGCGCACGAGATAGGATGTTCTTTCAGAACCCAAGCTTATTCAGTGTCGACCGAGTCGAGACCACATGACGGTCGAGTCCGAGCTGGCTGGGGGGTATGCCAAGTGCCAAACACACCAGTTGGGGTAGATGCAGTACGGGCAATCCTAGCTCTCTGCCAACAACGGCAGCTATTTCCGGTTGGCGCGAATCGAGATTGAGGTGGCAGAGCGGACAGGGGGTGACCATGCAGTCCGCCCCGGCAGCGATCGCCTCTTGGATGTGCGTGCCCGCAAGTTGGAAGGACTCTTCCTGCGCGTAACTTGCCAGCGGCCAGCCGCAGCACTGAATGCGTCCGCGGTAGTAAATCGGTGTCGCACCTGTTGCCCTGAAAACATTTTCTAAGGATTCGGGATGGAACGGATCGTCGTATGAAATGTTGTCCTGCGCGCGCAGCAGATAACAGCCGTAGAATGCCGCGCACTTGAGCCCTGCCAACGCTCGCGTCACGCGAGCGCTCAGGCGGTCGAGCCCGTAGTCGCCGACCAGAGCCCAAAGTATATGCTTGACCTCGGTGCTGCCGCGGTAGGGCGCGCAACCTTCGCGTTGCAACCAGCCATCGATGCGCTTGACGTAGGCCGGGTTAGAGACTTGAGCGCGCTTGAGCCGTTCATCTACGTGCCCGATGACACCCTGACAGGTACTGCAGTGGGTCAGTAAGGGCAAATTCAGAGTTTCGGCTAGCGCGATGTTGCGCGCATTAACCGTGTCTTCGAGCAACTGCGATTCTTCCTTGAAAGTGCCCGACCCGCAACAAGTTGCTTGCTTGAGTTCGACGAGTTCGATGTCGAGTGCATCAGCAAGTGCGGTTGTGGATAGATACAGCTCGCGGCAAGCACCCTGAGCAACGCAGCCTGGATAGTAAGCATATCGAAGTAAAGGCATGAGCAATCGCGAGCGATGAAAAGCAGCGGCAAAGTGTTTGCAAGCAAGCCCGGTTCCGAACGGTATCTGGAGAGGTCATTCTGGGGCGATCGCGTCCGTCGGAGGAAGTCGGCGGGAGCTTGGCAGACTCGGGAGCGATCTAAGCGATCTATACGAACGGATGCAGCAAGAGCGCCGAGCGCGAGCGCATCTCCTAAGTTAATAGCGAACGATGCGCTCTGCAGACCTGCATGCAAGTGGCTGCGCTCGCACCGCAATCCGATAAGATAGGGGATGCCGTGCAGAGAGTTTCTGCATAGAGCAGCGAAACATTATCGTTCTAAAGACTGCCGGTTAGTTGCCAGAGACGAGGAATACCGATGAATCAAGAGATTTTCGAGAAAGTACGCGAGATCGTTGCCGAGCAGCTTGAACAAGACAAGCAAGCAATCACTGCCGAGTCGAACTTTGCCAACGATCTGGGTGCCGACTCTCTCGATGTCGTCGAGCTGGTGATGGCTCTGGAAGAAGAATTTGACGTCGAAATCCCCGATGAGGCTGCCGAGCAAATCGCAACCGTGCAAGCAGCAGTCGATTACATCAGCGATAAAGCAGCGGCTTCGGCGAGCAGCTAGCAATTGCATACGGGAGAGCGGGTAACCAACGCAAGTGCAGGCATATGGCACATTGGCAGCGTAAACGAGTCGTGGTGACGGGAATGGGCGCGATCGCCGCCGTCGGCAACACCCTTACCGAGTTTTGGGAGGGGTTGCTGAGCGGTCGCAGCGGCATCGATACGATCGCGAGCTTCGACCCGTCCCGCCACGCAAGTCGCATCGCGGGTGAGGTCAAGGGCTTCGAGCCCCACGACTATCTCGACCGGAAGGACGCCAAGCGCATGGCGCGCTTTTCCCAATTTGCCATTGCCGCCAGCAAGCAGGCTCTGGCCGACGCACAGCTTGAGATTTGCGACCTCAACGCCGAGCAGATTGGGGTGATTATCGGAACGGGCGTCGGCGGCATTCGCGTGCTCGAGGATCAGCAAGAAGTGTATCTGACGCGCGGACCCAGTCGCTGCAGTCCGTTTATGGTCCCGATGATGATCGCCAACATGGCCGCCGGACTGACGGCGATTCATACGGGCGCGCGGGGACCGAACACCTGTCCGGTGACGGCTTGTGCGGCCGGCTCGAATGCCGTTGGCGATGCCTTTCGCCTAATCCAGCGCGGGGAGATTCAAGCTGCGATCTGCGGCGGGACCGAGGCGGCAATTACGCCGCTGACGTTAGCCGGTTTTGCGTCGATGAAGGCTTTGTCGACGCGTAACGACGAACCCCAGCGTGCCAGCCGTCCGTTCGATCGCGATCGCGACGGTTTTGTCATTGGCGAGGGGTCAGGCATTTTGATTCTCGAGGAGCTGGAGCACGCTCGCAGCCGCGGCGCGCGCATTTATGCCGAAATCGTCGGCTACAGCATGACTTGCGATGCTTACCACATGACCGCACCGGTCCCGGAAGGCGGCGGTGCCGCACGGGCGATGATGCTGGCTCTCAAGGATGCCGAATTGCAGCCAGAGGCGATTGGCTATATCAACGCTCACGGGACGAGTACGCCAGCCAACGACTCAACGGAGACAAAGGCGATCAAAACCGCGCTGGGCGCAGCTGCCTACCGAGTTCCGATTAGTTCTACAAAGTCGATGACCGGACACCTACTCGGTGGCTCGGGCGGTATCGAAGCCGTTGCGACCGTGATGGCAATCCACACCAATCGCGTACCGCCGACGATCAATCTCGATTGTCCTGAGGACGAGTGCGACCTCGACTATATCCCCCATCACAGCCGCGAGTCGGTTGTAGACGCGGCTTTGTCGAACTCATTTGGGTTCGGAGGGCACAACGTTACGCTGGCATTTCGCCGATACCGCCCGACTGCGTCGTAGCACGAGCGCTCGGCGTTCGCCTGCTTCGGTGCTAGCGATCGCGCTGCTATGCGTGCTTGCTTGCCGTTCCGTGCGATGCGAAGATGAGGGCAATCGTACGGGCCCCAGAGGCGCTTGCGCTTTGGTTTGCCCGAGCAGCGGGGATTCCCGTCGTCATTCACCACGAGCAACAGACTTATGGTCGCTACTACCCAATCGCTGGAAGAACTTTGCATCAATGCCATCCGCTTTCTCGCCATCGATGCGGTAGAGAAAGCGAAGTCGGGTCACCCTGGACTACCGATGGGTGCGGCACCGATGGCATTCGTGTTGTGGGACCGTTTTCTGCGGTTTAATCCCAAGAACCCGAAGTGGTTCGATCGCGATCGCTTTGTGCTCTCGGCGGGCCACGGCTGCATGTTGCAGTACGCGCTGATGTATTTAACCGGTTACGACACCGTCTCCCTTGAAGACATCAAACAATTTCGCCAGTGGGAGTCACAAACGCCGGGACATCCAGAGAACTTTATTACTGAAGGCGTAGAAGTTACGACCGGACCGTTGGGACAGGGAATTTGCAACGCGGTCGGTCTGGCAATGGCCGAAGCCCATCTAGCTGCGCGGTTCAACAAGCCCAATTGCAAGATCGTCGACCACTACACGTACGCGATCCTCGGCGACGGTTGCAATATGGAAGGGATCTCGGGTGAGGCTTGCTCCTTGGCCGGCCACCTGGGGTTGGGCAAGCTGATTGCGCTCTACGATGACAACCACATTTCTATTGACGGTTCCACAGATCTAGCATTTACCGAAGACGTGGGCAAGCGCTTTGAAGCCTACGGCTGGCAAGTGCTGCACGTTGAGAACGGCAACACCGACTTGCCGGCCATCGAGCAGGCGATCGCGACGGCTAAGGCCGAAAATGATAAGCCCACCTTGATCAAAGTAACCACGACGATCGGCTACGGCTCGCCGAACAAAGCTAATTCTCACGACGTTCACGGTGCTGCATTGGGTGCGGATGAAGTACAGGCAACCCGCGAAAACCTCGGCTGGAGTCACCCGCCCTTCGAGATTCCCGAGGATGTACTGAGTCACTTCCGCGAAGCCGTCGACCGCGGTGCGAGTGCAGAAACGGAGTGGAGCCAGCTGTGGGTGCGCTATCAGTCCGAGTATGCAGAGGATGCGGCAGTTCTCGGTGGAATGATGCAGGGTAAGCTTCCCGAAGGGTGGGACAAAGCCCTGCCAACCTATACGCCAGACGATAAAGCTGACGCCACGCGCAACCAATCCGGCGCAACTCTAAACGCGATTGCTGGCGTGCTGCCGGGGCTGATTGGCGGTTCGGCAGACTTGGCACCCTCCAATAAGACGTTGCTCAAGGGGTTCGGTGACTTCCAGAAGGGACAGTACGAGAACCGCAACCTGCGCTTTGGGGTTCGCGAGCACGGTATGGGTGCAATCTGCAAT
The DNA here is from genome assembly GCF_000473895.1 of Rubidibacter lacunae KORDI 51-2. NCBI lineage: Bacteria > Bacillati > Cyanobacteriota > Cyanophyceae > Chroococcales > Aphanothecaceae > Rubidibacter > Rubidibacter lacunae. The sequence continues at coordinate 29,011 of NZ_ASSJ01000064.1, forward strand.
GGCATTGCGCTGCACGGTCCGGAGCTTATTCCTTACGGTGCAACCTTCTTAGTCTTTACCGATTACATGCGGGGTGCAATTCGCCTGTCGGCACTGTCCCATGCCGGTGTAATTTGGGTGATGACCCACGACTCGGTCGGCTTGGGCGAGGACGGTCCGACGCACCAACCCGTCGAGCACGTTGCTTCGCTGCGCGTCATTCCCCAACTAACCGTGATGCGCCCGGCAGACGGTAACGAAACGTCCGCAGCGTACAAGGTGGCTGTTGAGAACCGCAAGGTACCGACGTTGCTGGCGCTGTCGCGACAAAAGTTGCCGAACTTGGCAGGGTCGTCAATCGAGAAAGCGGTCAAAGGCGGTTACGTGCTCTCCGATAGCGACGGAACGCCCGAGCTGATCTTGATCGGTACCGGCAGTGAAGTTTCGCTCTGCGTAGAGGCTGCCGAGCAGTTGCGCGCCAGCGGAATCCAGGTACGCGTGGTTTCTTTGCCCAGCTGGGAGCTGTTCGACGCTCAGGACGAAGCGTATCGCGAGTCCGTTCTGCCGAAGGCCGTGACCAAGCGCGTGGCCGTCGAAGCCGGTTCTTCATTCGGCTGGTACCGTTACGTGGGTGCAGAAGGCGCCGTCATCGGTGTCGATGAGTTTGGTGCTTCGGCTCCGGGCGATCTCGTCATGGAGAAGTACGGCTTTACGGTCGAGCGCGTTCTGAAAACGGCAAAGGCAGTCCTCAGCTAAACCACCAGCGACTGCGAGTTGCCGGTAGGGCGCTTTAATTGCGTTTGACAAATAGCGATGGTTCCTAGCCGGAATCATCGCTATTTTTTTCATCTGAGCGCGGACTCGACTCGCAACACCGGTACCTGCGGTGACGGGATCTCGCTGCTAGAAGTACAGTTGCTCGCCCTTGCCACCGCCGACGATCGTAACGACTTCAAGGTGATCGTCAGGCTGCAGCTGCGTGCGTCCCCAATGATGGCGGTGCAAGATTTCGCCATTGTATTCGACGGCAACTAAGCGCGGGTTGAAGCCAGAGCGCGCGAGGAAGTCCACGAGGGAGGTGCCGGGTATGCAGGCAGTGGCCGTGCCATTGAGGTATAACGTTGCTTCAGTCATATGGGTTGCGCGAGTAGCTTAGATGAGTTTGGAGGGAGTTACCGGGGGCAGTTGTGACAATAGGGCGCGAGTGGCATCGGCCGGTCGATCGGCAGCCACGATCGCGCGGACGACGGCCACTTGGCGGGCGCCGGCTCGCACGACCTCACCTACATTACTCGCGTCGATACCTCCGATTGCGAACCAGGGGCGCGAGCAGCGAGCGGCAGCATGGCGAACGTAGTCGAACCCGGCAGGAGCTTTGCCGGGTTTGGTTGGCGTCGCGAAGACCGGACCAACGCCAAGATAATCTGCACCCTCGGCAAGGGCGCGAGCGAGTTCTTCGGGGTTGGTGGTCGAACAACCGATGAGACGCTGCGGCCCCAACAAGCGCCGCGCAACAGCAATCGGTAGGTCCTGTTGTCCGAGGTGAACGCCGTCGGCATCGACTGACAAGGCAAGATCGACGCGATCGTTGATGATGAACAGCGCGTTGTGTCGATGGCAGAGGTCGCGTAGCTGCCGGGCTTGTTCTAGGCGCGACCGATCGGTGGAGTCTTTGTCGCGGTACTGAACAAGGGTAACGCCGCTCTGCAATGCTGCTTCAACGCTAGTTGCGAGATCGTCGGTTGGTGTGGTGATGAGATAGAGGGTAGCTGCGCGCAACTGCTGGTGGCGACGATAGGGTAACAGGCGGGAATCGAGTGCGTAGGCGCGGTAGCGCAGTTGTTTGCAGGCCGCACCTAGATCGGGCGCGTTCAGCTTGCCAAACTCTTCCAAAACGCGTAAAGCTTCCTCCACGCGGCAAAGATTGGCTTGCAACAGCTGAGCGATATCGGCACGCTGGGTTTCTCCGACGTGAGTTAATTCGGTCCCGCGATCGCCCGGCGTATCGCGAGCAGCTCGCCATTCGGGAGCGTGCCAACGCGCTAGCTCTTGGCGTAGGTCTTTGCACTCGCCAGCAAGTTCGCGATCGTCAAGGCCGAAGCGGCACCAGTCCTCAACAACACGCAGCCCTTCGCGGGCCCGATCGAGATTGGCATCGAGAATGCGACGAACAGCAAGTTCGGGCGAACGGGCAAATGAATCCGACGGCGGGGCACCTGACACGCGCGAGGTCTCCTCAAAGTAGCAGTTGCGAGCGAGCGGCAGTTGATATGACCGCACCTGATATTATTGCAATCGAACTAAAGCAATGCTAGAAGCTAGCTCGCTGCCGAACGTTTGGCGACTGGATAGAGCGAGCCGTATTGGGGATAGTGCCAGCGAATCAATGCTTCCCAGCCGCCGATCGCCCCGCTAGTCAATTTGTATTGCGGTTGGTAGTACACGACAAACTCGCTGCGGCGTAAGGCTTCATAAGCATGCCCCCAAACCGTTAGATACTCAAGACGGGAGCGGTTTCGCGTTCATCCCTTGCGATTTTATCCAACAGATCTTCCACCAGTACGTCTCTGACGCCGGGTCAGCAATTATTACCATGCAATCCGACTTACATCGCCCCAAACCAGAACTGATGGAAGCGGCGATCGCTCAATCCCAGATAGCTCTGAGTTTGGGGGAGGGCGGACCCTTCGGAGCGGTGGTCGTCCGCAATGGCGAGATCGTCGCTCGCGGGCACAACGAGGTAATCGGGACTAACGACCCCAGTGCCCATGCCGAGATAGTTGCTATTCGGCGTGCCTGTCATGTTCTGCAAACCTTTCACCTGAACGGTTGCGAACTTTATACCAGTTGCGAGCCATGCCCCATGTGCTGGGCTGCCATTAACTGGGCTCAGCTCGATCGCGTTTACTACGGCAACGACCAGTACGATGCCGCTGCGATCGGTTTCAGCGATCGCTTCCTCTACGAAGAACTCAATCGACCGCCCCAAGAGCGACGGATTCCCATGCAGCAATTTATGGCTGCTGAGGCTAAAGCTGCATTTCAGACCTGGGAGCGTCTTGAAAATAGAGTCGAGTATTGAGCCAAGTCCGACAGCTGGTCTGTTAGCAGAAGCGACGCGAGTGTGAGGTCGTTCGATAAGATACCCGCTCGTTTTGACGTCGGCATTATTCCTGCGAGTTCGCGACCGGTCCTGACTTGGTGTGGAACTCTCCCAAACGGACGGATCGCTGCCGACCCAACAGACTCGCGCGGGTCGGCCGCTGGGTGCAGTAAACTGCCGTACGGAAGCAACTTGAGAGTAGGATGAACGCTCGATAGGACAGCATGCAGATTGCAATTGTTGGTGGTGGGGCAGCAGGTTTCTTCGGCGCGATCGCCGCAGCGACAACCGATCCCACAGCACGCGTCATGCTGCTGGAAGCCGGGCGACACCCTCTGGCGAAGGTGCGGATTTCGGGGGGCGGTCGTTGCAACGTTACGCATCACTGCTTCGACCCAGCAACCTTAGTTCAATCCTATCCGCGTGGCGGTCGGGCACTCCGCGGTGCTTTTTCCCGGTTTCAGCCTCGGGATACTGTTGCATGGTTTGCGACTAGAGGTGTTGCCCTCAAAACCGAGGCAGACGGGCGTATGTTCCCTACTACCGACGACTCGGAGACGATCGTGACCTGTCTGCTCGATGCAGCCGAGCGGGCGGGAGTCGAATTGCGAACGGGTGCGCGCGTGTCGCACGTGCGACGCTTGCCTGAGGGTCGTTTCGCCCTCGTATCGAAGTCCGAGGAACTCCATAGCGATCGAGTATTGTTGGCAACGGGCAGCAGCCCGCAAGGGCACCTCTGGGCACGGGAGCTGGGTCATGCAGTTAACAAGCCGGTGCCGTCGCTATTCACCTTCGAGCTTGCCGACCCGCAACTTCTTACCCTTGCTGGCGTGAGTATCGAGACCGTTCGGTTGCGCCTGCACGCACCAGGCAAGCAGCGCTACGAGCAAACCGGACCACTGCTGATCGCCCACTGGGGTCTGACCGGGCCGGCCGTGTTAAAGCTATCGGCTTGGGCGGCACGGGTATTGCACGAGTGCAACTACCAACTGCCCCTCAGTATTAACTGGGTCCCGTCCGAAAATCCCGAAACCGTTCGCGCTTGCCTGCTGAACTGCCGCTCCGAGCGATCGCGTCGTCAAATTGGTACGGCCTGTCCGCTACCGCTACCGCGCCGCGTTTGGCATTACTTGCTCCAGCGCTCGCACATAGACCGCACGACCCATTGGGCGGAAGTTGCAAACAAAGCAATCGAGCGGACGGTTAACGAGCTGACGCGATCGCAATTCGAAATCTGCGGGAAAGGTCAATTCAAAGATGAGTTCGTGACGTGTGGTGGCGTTGCGCTCAAAGACGTGAACTTCAAAACAATGGAGAGCCGGCGCGTACCGGGTTTGTATTTAGCAGGTGAAGTCCTCGACATCGACGGCATTACGGGCGGTTTCAACTTTCAAGCAGCGTGGACGACGGGTTGGCTGGCCGGATGCGCCATGGTCGCGCCGTTCGAACGCTCGAACATACCTGCATCGAGCAAGCCAACCCGCTCGGTCGATATCGGCTCGGTTTAAAAACAAGCCCGTCGATCCGTGCGGACCGGCGGGCTTGTTCTGAAGATGATGCAGTTGGTATCTGGCAATCTGAAGGGGACGATCGCGCGATCGCCCCCTCCCGCAGGACAACTACAGGGACAACAAATCGGGGGAGGCATTATTGAGCGCGATCATTATCACCGCAAGTACGATAACCGTCACCGTTGCCAGCACCGGAGCGGTAGACAAATACGTCAGGAAATTATTGTTGTCTGCCATGAACTGTTTCTCCCAAAATCACAAGCAATGCAAGCAAGCACGAGCGAATTCAGACTCAAGAAACTGGACCGAAGCACCAGCAGAAAGAGTCTTAGCGGGGCGAAACGGGAATGTCCGCCTCGGGAACGGTCAGCTCGCCGGATAGCAACTCTTTGACAGCTGCCAGCGGCCATAACAGTGCCGCCGACACGCATTTGATTGCGAGCGGCACGTCGATCACGACTTCTTTTTCCTCGGGCTTCTTTCCGGTGCGAATCGAAATCAGGTAGCTACGACCGGCCCAACCGATGAAACCGGCAATGTAAAGAAAGAGCAAGCTAGGCGTGATAAATTCGCCGGCGTGAGACAGGCTACCGTCAACAACCAGGTGTGGTAATCCTTCAGGACCGCACAGTAGGTTGCTATAGCGCTCGAAGCGTTTTTGACCCGACAGTGGATCGCCCGTGGTATTGCGAGCGTTCGCTGCGCGAGCTTGAAACGCAGACGATTCCGAGCAGGGAACTAGCACGGAGTTGTTAGGGTTGTCCACTTGTGCCGAAGCCGACGGCGCAAAGCCCAGCCATAGCACGACTGCCAGAATGAGCGGGATGATTCTCGCCATGAACTATTTCCTTTTGTTTCAAATACGTTAAGCTTTGTGTACAAAGACTGCAGCTTATTCGTACATCAGGGACTCATCATACCGTTGCACAGACACTCGGTAAAGTATGCGTTATTAATTGTATTTTTCGGCGAGAATCCACTAGCAAACGGTTCGAGTTAAAGCCCGCAAAATGGCAACCATCCTAGCAATCGAAACCAGTTGCGACGAGACAGCCGTGGCGATCGTGCGCGATCGTTCGGTCCTCAGCAGCATCGTTGCCTCGCAAATTGCCATCCACCAGCGCTACGGTGGGGTCGTACCCGAAGTTGCATCGCGTCAGCATCTAGAAGCAATCAATCCTTGCCTCGACAAAAGCCTTGTCGAGGCAGGTGTCGGCTGGTCGGCGATTGACGGGGTGGCAGCCACGGTTGCGCCCGGTTTGGTGGGTGCGCTGCTCGTGGGCGTGTCGGCAGCGAAAGCCCTCGCGGTTGTCCGCAACCTGCCCTTCTTAGGCGTACATCACCTTGAAGGACACATTTATGCCTCGTATCTAAGCGCGCCCGACCTACAGCCACCATTCCTCTCATTGCTAGTTTCGGGCGGGCATACGAGCGCGATTTGCGTGCGCGGCTGCGGCGACTACGAAACCCTCGGTACGACCCGCGACGACGCTGCCGGAGAGGCGTTTGACAAGGTCGCACGCTTATTGAAGTTAGGCTATCCAGGTGGGCCGGCCATCGATCGCCAAGCGCGATCGGGCAATCCAGATGCCTTTGCTTTTCCGGAAGGCAAAGTATCGCGACCGGGGGGCGGCTACTATCAGTATGATTTTAGTTTCAGCGGTTTGAAAACCGCAGTCGGCCGCAAGGTTGCCAGCCTTGTCGAGACCGAGCCGACGCTCCCGATCGCTGATTTGGCAGCCTCATTCCAGGCTACGGTTGCCCGGACCCTAACGGCTCGCACAGTTGCCTGTGCCCTAAACAGCGGTCTCGATGCAATTGCAGTAGGCGGCGGCGTGGCCGCAAACAGTTACCTGCGCCAGCAAATGCAACGGGCTGCTCGGGAAAAGGGTCTGCGCGTTTTCTTCCCACCTTTGCACTTGTGCACGGATAACGCCGCCATGATCGGTTGTGCGGCTGCAGACCATTACGAGCGCGGGCACAGATCGCCGTTGACTCTGGGCGTGAGTTCTCGACTACCACTCTCGCAAGTAATGTCACTTTACGCCGAGGCACCCATTCCAGCTGGGATAGATTAGGAAGGGCGATCCCCATCCAACTGGGTTATCTGCCAGACTATCCTGATACCAACTCTAGGAAGTGCTGCGACAAATGGCAGCTTGGGAACTTTTACTCCCGGGGCTCGCTTGCACCATCTGTCGTAGGAATTCTGCAAATTGGTATGACTTTATAGAGCGTTCCGAGCTGGAGCTTCAGCCACGCTCCAACCACATCTCCCATAAGTCGTTCGGCAGCTGCAAAATACGCTGCCCAATTTCTAGCGGCGCGATCGCGAAAACCAGCTGCGCGACTAATAAGACCAACGCGATTTTAAGCGCTGTTGCAACGCTCGTTTTTACAATCCTCACTAGCCCGGCAAACACCAACCAGACCACAATGACTGCTGCAATTAATACGAACAGGCTAGGGTCCATGTGCGCGATCGCTCCTCTTCACAATCCATTTCGACGCGCGCGATTCGCGATCCCTACTCCCACGCGAACGACTCGACCTCAAGTACGGGTCCGATTGCAGCCAGCGTCATTACATCGTCGCGGAGCTTGCCGGTCACGCGCGCACGCCGACCGGCTTGCAGCAGTTCGCGAGGAGCACTTTTGAGCTCGTATGCCTTACCGTCAGGGGCGGCGAGCACCCACGCACCCGGACCAATCTCCCGCCGCTCGATTGCCCCAATAACTACCATTGTGTCGCTCGCTTCACTGTCACTTCATTTCATCTCACGCTTTACGCTGCTGGCCTTTGCAGGCCAACATCACCAGACCCACGCACAGCCAACCGTTGGCGAAGAGATAGGTACGTGCCATCAAGCCGCTCCCCAACCACATCACATTCGGATCGGCGATCGCGCTGACAAACAGGCAAGATGCTACACCCAAACTCGCGCCAAACGCAAACCACTTCCATACCGGATGTCCGAGCAGCAACACCACCAACGCCAGGGGAATCAGCACGCTCGCTGTCAGCGGGTTCAATGCCGGATTGCCCTGAAGGGCGCTACCGAGTTCTGGCAGGGAGCTTCCTAGCATCCGCAGCGGCCACTGCGGTAAATCGGAAACATACAGTCCCCGCGCAACAAACCAGCCCGAACTACCCGTCACCAAACCGCCTGCAAGCGGCCAACTCCAAGCAAAGGGAAAGTAAGCGCGTAGCAACCAAAACAGCAGGTACGAGCCGAGGACCATCGCCAACTTCAGCGGCAGCGCAACCATGCCGCCATCGATCCAGAACACCGGATTGAGATAGCCGTTGTCGCGCAACCAGCGGAAAAAGTCCTTGAGGTTGAGCTTGCCTTCCAGTGCGAGTTGTACGGCCGCTGCCGCATCGAGTTGCCCCGCTCCATAGTGGTTAAGCGGATCTTCCTCAACTTTTCGCACCGATTGTGTTAGAACCCGCGCTACTGCTTCGGGTTCTTCGATCCCTACTGCCTTGACCAAGGCAGCTACGCCTGCCACGTGCGGAGCTGCCATGCTCGTGCCTTGATAGCCGGCGAACACGGCCTCGCCCGTTTGGGGATCGATCGTATGTTGGAGGATCTTACCGGCATCGCTGCCGCCTGGTGCCGAAAGGTCTACACCCGCCCCGAAGTTCGAGTATGGTGCTTTGTTACCGGCTGCATCGAGGGCAGACACCCCAATGACTCGCGGATACCGCGCCGGGTAGGCAGCTGCATTGCGATCGGCATTGCCAGCAGCTGCCACGAGCACGACGCCTTTGTCGTAGGCGTAGTCGATCGCGTCGCGCATGACTTGGCTTTCGCCCCCGCCACCCAGGCTCATATTAATGACATCAGCACCGTTGTCGGCTGCAAATCGAATCGATTCGGCAATGTCTGCAACCGTACCGCTGCCGTCTGCACCCAGTACCTTCAACGGCATGAGGCTGGCCTCGTAAGCAATCCCAGCCACGCCGAAAGTATTGTTCGTCGACTGCGCGATAGTTCCGGCCACGTGCGTGCCGTGGCCCACATCGTCCGAGGCATCCTCGCGATCGTTGACGAAATCGTAGCCCGCTACAAATTCGGTGCTTTCCAAATCCTGAACTTTCGACACGCCCGTATCGATGACGGCCACGATGGTGCCCGCACCGCGCGTTTCATCCCAAGCCCGCTCGAGGTTAAGGCTGCGGAAGTTCCACTGTTCGGTGTAACCCGGGTCGTCAGGAATAGCAAATGCGCGGTAAACATAGTTCGGTTCGACACTCTCGACTAGCGGCTGCAGCGATCGCCGCAAGGTCTTCAGGGTCGCGCGATCGCCTGCCAATACGTAGAGTTGCTCGCCTGAAGAAAACGCGCTGTTGAGCTGCGGGGCCATTCCAACCCGTTGCGCGATCGCCCCCAGTTGAGCGTCGATCTCCGTTTTCGAAAGGTCATCGCGGAAGTCGATCGCGATTGAGTTGTAATCGCTGGGTGCTGACGACTGCCCCTGAAACCCAACTAGCGCCAGTACAACGCCGACCAGGAACAAACATACGAATAGTATTCGCTGCATCCGTTGTATCTCCGGGCGATCGTGCTCCCAGTCTAACCGCGATCGCCTCCATCATCTTTTAGGCACATCTGCTTGAACTATCTTCACAAAACGCAATGATTTCGTTAAGCTGTACCCGATGCCGCGTTTAAACGCTGCGAAGCTTGATTTAACTAAGGATTCAT
>NZ_ASSJ01000065.1 GCF_000473895.1 Rubidibacter lacunae KORDI 51-2
GGCGGTAGCGGCGACGACCGCCTCTACGGTCAGGACGACTTCGACTTCCTGGATGGCGACGACGGCGACGACTTCCTGTACGGTCATGATGGCAACGACATCCTGGACGGCGGCAACGGCGACGACCGACTATCCGGCGGGACCGGCAACGACCGCCTAGAGGGCGGCAACGGCAACGACTTCCTGTACGGCGGGAACGGCATCGACAGACTTTACGGCGAGGACGGCGACGACCGCCTCGAAGGCGGGGACGGCAACGACTTCTTCTCCGGTGGGAACGGCAACGACCACCTCTACGGTGAGATCGGCAACGACTCCCTGTTCGGCGAGAACGGCGACGACGTCCTGTCCGGCGGGAACGGCGACGACCGCCTCTACGGTGGGGACGGCAACGACTCCCTGTTCGGCTGGCACGGCAACGACTTCCTGTCCGGCGGGAACGGCGATGACTCCCTAAACGGCGAGAGCGGCAACGACCGCCTCTACGGCGGTCAGGGCACCGATGTGCTGAGTGGCGGTGCCGGGGACGATACGCTGGTCGGCTTCGGTTACAGTATTTCCGAGCACGACACGCTCACGGGCGGCGCTGGCAGCGATACATTCGTTCTGGGCGATCTCGGCAGCGTGTTTTACCTCGGGTCCGGTCGGGCCCGAATCACTGACTTTGACATCGAAGACACGATCCAAATCTTCGGCAATCTCAGCGATTACAGCCTCGACCAAAGCGTAAATTTCGGGGGTGCTTCAGCTCTAGACACGGCGATTTTCCGGGGCAGCGACTTGATTGGGGTTGTGGAAGATACGACGGCACTTGCCCTATCGGCTGATTACTTTACGACGGTGTAACCGGGCCGAGATTGCTGCCCATCTCGGCGCTGTCTCAGCTTCGCATCGAGCCTCCGACCTTGAAGTCGGAGGCTTTTTCCTGCGCTCGGGGATTGTGCACCCAGCTGAGGGATTGTCAATTTAATGGCGTGATTCAAAAGCGACCCTGTTTGGCAATACAGCAACCAATACATGCCAGCGATCGGAAGTCGAAAGACCGAGCGCTAAGCTACAGAAGTTTGCAAGTTTTTCTGAAGACGCCACGACCGCGTCGAAGCCGATGGCAAACCCTCCAACCTCGGGCGATCGCAAGCTGCAATGGATTTATCTCAAGCTCTCGGCGCTGGCCGTGATTTGGGGTGGCACCTTCGTTGCCGGCCGCGCGGTTGTGCAGACGATCGCTCCCTTTTCGGTTGCATTTTGCCGCTACGCGATCGCGACCTTGTGTTTGGCGATGCTGGTGGTGCGCGTTGAGGGTCGGGTGCCGCCGCTGCCCCGTCGGGCGGTGCTGCCAGTCGTTGTCTTAGGACTGACGGGTGTTTTCGGCTACAACCTGCTTTTTTTTGCCGGGCTGGAGCGGGTGCCAGCTAGCCGTGCGGCGTTAATCGTCACAACCAATCCGATCTTTATCGCGATCGCGGCGGCAATTCTTTTCAAAGATAAACTGATACCGCTGCAGGCGATCGGCGCGATCGCGGCCCTCTTGGGAGCGGGAATCGTCATTGCCCAAGGCAACCCACTGACACTATTCGCCCGGGGCGTCGATGTCGGCGATGCTTATCTGTTCGGCTGCTTGGCAACCTGGGTTGTTTACACGCTGGTTGGGAAGTACGTCTTGCAATTTCTGTCGCCGCTGGTGGCCACAACTTATGCTTGCGCAATCGGCACGCCACTGCTGTTCTTCGCTTCCTTGGGCGATCGCTTCTGGCAGGATTGGCAAACCATTCCGGTGTCGGCTTGGTTGGGCGTGGCATACTTGGGCGTGCTCGGGACGGTGGCAGCTTTCGTCTGGTACTACGAGGGACTGCAAGCGATCGGGCCGGCGCGGGCGGCTGTCTTTATCAACTTGGTTCCCGTGTCGGCAGTGCTCCTGGCAGCGGTAGTGCTGGGCGAACCCCTAACACCTTCACTCTTGAGCGGCGGCGTGCTGGTGGCGTGCGGAGTGTCACTAGTGAATCGATGCTAGCTACCTCAGTTGCTATTGCGAGCTAGGTTTGAAGCCCGTTTACTTAAGGGACATCGGAAAATAAGGAGCGACTTCGAGGAAGGAGCGTTGAGAGAAGGGGTTCGGATCTGACTTTGCTCGCTAAGTCTACAAAAAGCGCACAGCAAGTGTTTCAAGCCTTTTATCGATTTCCAAGAAGCTGAGGCTGTTGAGATCGCACAACGGGATAATAAGGCTGTCGAGCACCCTGAAGACCTGCCGATTTTACTCGCCAAAAGATAACGGGAAAAGTCAGGTACGAAAGCAATCTATCCAGTGCGTGAACCGGAGCAACGAATCTGGAGGAACTGAAATCAACGCGTAGCGTGCCTGCCCGTATACGCTATACATTAGGCAGCCCAGGCAAGGTAAGAAGGGAAGATGAAGCCTTTTACAGATCCCCAAGTCCACGCGGTGTACGATGGATATCCCCAGGAAATTCGCAACAAGCTTCTTTCCCTTCGCGAGCTGATCTTCGAGGTCGCGGCTTCCCTGGAAGGAGTCGGCGACCTCGAAGAGGCTTTGAAATGGGGTGAGCCGGCGTACTTGACATCCCAAACGAAGAGTGGAACCACGATTCGACTTACTTGGAAACCGTCAGAGCCCAATTCCTACGCAATGCTCTTCCACTGCCAGACCAACTTGGTCGCTACGTTTCGCGAGAGGTATCCCGAAGACCTCGAATTCCAGGGGAATCGAGCCATCGTATTTCAACGTGACTCGGCTGTTCCAGTTGACAAGCTTTCAGAATGCGTTGCTTCTGCACTGCTGTATCACCAAAACAAGAATCTCGACAGATTTAGGTAAGAAGCTTTGAATGGGCAATCCGCCTAACAAAACATTGCAGTAGACCAAATCGTGCGCTTCGCGCACAGTTGGGTCGCTGAATTTCAACCGATAGTCGCAAGAAAATCTACAAAATTTGAGGGAAAACTGATGGTAACCGAGATGATCGCTGCAATTTACGTTGACGATCTAACTGCATCTAGGAATTTTTATCGCGAGCTATTAGGTTTACAACCGATTTTTGAAGCAGAGTGGATTTGCCAGCTTTCATCTCCTTCAAACGAATCGCTCAAGTTAATACTTCAACCACGCGAACATGAATTGATTCCAAAAGCTTTTCAAGAACGGCCTAAGGGAACTAGTATTGCGTTCATAGTACCAGATAGCGATGAGATTTATCAGAGAGCTGTCGCTATGGGCTTGGAAATTATCCAAGAGCCACGTAATGAGGAGTACGGTCGACGTCGATTCCTTACCGTCGATCCGGATAGACTACTTGTGGATGTTAGTTCCGACTGTGAGCCTTCACCGGATTTTGTTGCCAAGTACATGAACTTTGAGGAGTGAGTGTGACTCGCCACTGATGCCGATCAAGGCGATGAAGCGGATGCTTGATTTTGTCGTTCTTTTACTTGCATTACAGTTGGTCAGATTCAAGCGCGGCTTAACTTAGTGTTAGGTTTCTGCTCATTCTCTATTATCATCGCCTTGATTGAAGAGTTGTTTCAGAAGCCAGCTCATTTGTATGCGATCGGTTATGCTTTTGACAAGCAAGCCATCACTAACCCTAGGTTGGGGCATGAGCCAAGAGCGGCTCAAAATCTACAATCTCTCTTCTACCTGCTGCGGCTTGCCTCCTGGACATTATCTGAACGTTAACTAGTAATAATCGTTCATTAAAGAGCAGGCCGATGCTAAGATCGATTGCAGTAATGCTCATCCTTGCAGTGCTGCCCGGATGCGGTATCTCTAGAAGTATAGACAATGCTGTAGCCGTTCTCGATCGTGGGATCGAGGACATTTCCACTGAGTCTGCTAATTGGCAGACAATTCTTCAACGCGTTGCCTCAGAGTTGCCGGACGACATTTCTGAAGTCATACGCAATGATGCACAGAATCTTGCGACACGAAGCATTGCGACCGCGGGAGTCGAATTCAGGTGCAATGTTGACTTTCTGGCAGGGCGTGCGAAAGCCTCATTGCAGCGACTAAAAGCCAAGCTTAGAGGTAAAAATCCACCGATCTTGCCACCTGCGTTTTGTCAGGTGTCGCCCGACGCAGTTGACCTTAACGCTGACGCGGAAAGCTGGGCAAAGATCGCTGTCTACGGATACGATTTGGACCATTCCGACACATCAGGAAAACCACTCACATTCTTTTTAATTGATTCATCGGGAGCTCAGCAGCCAATCCCCGAAGATAGAATTGGGCGGACAACGCACTACCAAGTCACGCTGAATCTCGGTGGCATGGCAAAGAACCTGCACGTAAAAGGTGTATCCAAAATCGTTGCTTCCTGGAACGAATCTACGAACAAGCTGCCTCAAGTGATTGTCCTACCTTGGCAGCCAGAACGGCGTTCCGAACGTGTCAATGTTGGACGAACGGATCTCATACCGAAAAAAGTCGGTCGTGGCGACGCCGATTTCAATACGCACGATGACGAACACATGAGCGTTGTCGTGCGCGGAGTGTTCGAAATTCGTGAATTTGACATTTTATCTAGGGTTTTCATGCATGCAAAGGAAGAACGGCATGACTGGACTGAAGTCCGCGAATGGAGCCTTCCGGCAGCAGTCTACAAAGCACCAAAAGGCTGGAAGATCGTTGAGGTAAGACCTCGCGCTAATTCGCGCCACACTGCAAACATCACCACGCACGATGCTCAATCATATTCGCGTCCAGCCGGTGAAATAGTCAGCACTTTCCAAGTCTGGGGCGATCGCAACGGGGACGAAGCCGGGACTTGGACCCGTGTAAGAGTTCATTGGCGCGCGATTGAGATCGATTTGGAACAAACCACACCCGAATGGGCCCATTGACGATCGTCCCATAACTGCGGATTGCATCTGAGCGGCAGTTCCCCAGCAGATGAAATTTATTAGCTTTTAGACGGGAAGCCCCGCGCTCTACCCGCTAGGGTGAGCGCCGGGATGAGAGTCGCGGGTGCTGACGGGGCTCGATGCCCCAGAAGCACCCATCTCCGGGGTGTCCTGCTGCTCAATATACCGCCTCAACAT